>JBLHOS010000030.1:0-31604 GCA_047623825.1 Paracoccaceae bacterium
GTCCCAGCAAATTATAGACCGCAACCACCGCTTCCAGATATGGCAATAGATCATTGCCAGAAATGAACGGATGCAGGACCTTGCCGATCATCGGCGTGCGGCCAAGGCCACCGCCAATCAGGACTTGATATCCAAGATCGCCATTCCGCTCAATAATCCGAAGCCCGATGTCATGCGCTTTGGTGACTGCGCGATCATTTGGCGATCCGGTGACCGCGATCTTGAATTTACGGGGTAGGAATTGAAATTCAGGATGGTCAGTCGACCATTGGCGCAGCAATTCGGCGATTGGGCGCGGATCGGCCAGCTCATCTGCAGCGGCCCCCGCAAAATGGTCTGCAGTTACGTTTCTGATCGTGTTGCCTGAGGTTTGGATCGCGTGCATCTCAACATCTGCAAGCGCGTCTAGTATGTCGGGCACATCATTAAGTTTGGGCCAGTTGAACTGAACATTCTGGCGCGTCGTGAAATGGCCGTAACCCTTGTCCCACCGTGCGGCAATCATCGCCAATTGCCGCATCTGACGGCTGTTGAGTGTGCCGTAAGGGATCGCGACGCGCAGCATGTATGCATGCAATTGCAGATAGAGACCGTTCATCAGGCGCAGGGGCTTGAACTCATCCTCCGTCAATGAGCCGTCGATGCGGCGTGCAACCTGATCGCGGAATTGAGAGACACGTTCGCGGACAAACGCAACGTCGAAGTCATTGTATTTATACATTTTTTAATGCTCTGCTTGCTTGCCATGGGCATAGTTAGAGGGGCCGCGTGTTCGAAACGCTTCGCGAAAATGCACAGGCTCAGGCCCATGAACACCCATCTGCGCGTCTGCCAAGTAGACCCCGACAATCTTGTCGACCTGACGCGCGGCGTCCAAAAACCTCAATTGGGCATGCGCCTCATCCTCGATAAACTCGGCCTGCGCATGTGAGCCGGACCATTCGTCTTCTTGGGTCAGATAGACGACGTCCCCTTCCAATAAGGAATTCGCAGTGATGATCTTTGGGGTGAAGTAGCGTGACATCATGCATGCTCCCTTTGGGCGAAATCATTGGGCAAACTTGCGTTGGCCGCGGCGCGCGGGGCCAACCCATAAAGCAGAACGGCAGGACCGGTCAGGTCAGCCTCATCCAGATCACTGGACAGCGTCGCCAACGTGGCCGCGATGATGCGTTGGTTCGGGCGCGACGCGTTTTCGATCACACTGACCGGGGTCTGGGCGTCGGCGCCGTGCATCAGCAGGCGGCCCTGCACAAATCGCGCACCGCGTTTGGCCATATAGATCGCGGCCACCTCACCCGGGCGGGCCAAGGCGCGCCAATCATGCTCTGCAAATCCATGCACGTCATGGCCAGTCAAAAACTGCAACGCAGAGTTGCGATTGCGGCGGGTCAGGCTTTGCCCAATCCCCGCGGCAGCGGCCGATGCGGCGGTTATGCCGGGCACGATATGCCAACTGACCCCGGCGGCATCAAGCGCGTCAATTTCCTCATCAAGGCGCCCATAGACAGTTGGATCGCCAGACTTCAGGCGCACCACATGGGCACCGTTCAAGGCGTGTTCGATGATCAGATCACATATTTCTTGCTGCGCAACCGAGGGGCCGAACCCCTCCTTGCCAGCGGAAATCATAATTGCCTCGCGCCGTGCCAGCTCTAGAATTTCTGGGGCTACAAGGCGGTCGTAGATCACGACATCTGCTTCATCCAGCGCGCGGCGCGCCTTGAGTGTCAACAGGTCAGGATCGCCGGGGCCAGCACCCACCAGATCAACGTGGCCAGCGCGGTCGCTGGCCTGAAGATGTGAGGTCAGTAGGTTATTAAGTGCAGCATATACGCCAGCTTCATCACTATTAACAAGGGCTTGTGGGCCAATATTAAAGTAAAAATCAGACCAAAACTCACGCCGCTTGCGACCCATTGGTAGGATATCGACCATCTTACGAAATTGTTTGCCGATCCGAGCAAGAGTTCCGAGGGAACTTGGAAGCCGCTCCTCAAGATCGCGTTTAAGGGCGCGCGCTAAAACCGGAGCGGCGCCTTCGGTGCCGATGGCGATTGTCACGGGGTCGCGGTCAACGATGGCGGGCGTGATGAATTGCGAAAGCTCAAGGTTATCGACGACATTGCACAGCGCACCATCAGCTTGGGCAAGGGACGTGACGCGGGCGTCCTCAATGTGGTCCTCATTGGCTGCGTAAAACAGCACGGCGCACAGGGCGTCGCCGGGTGTGAGGGTACGGCGGATCAGGCGCAATTTGGCGCAATTGGCCCACGCCTCAATCTCTGGGGCTGGATTGGCTGCAAAAACTGATATTTTCGCTTCGGTCTTGAGCAAAAGGCGCAATTTGGCCAACGCAGCATCACCGCCGCCTGACAAGACGATACGGCGACCTTCAACGGCCAGAAAGATTGGGAAGTGCTTCATTGGGTGACCTCATGTCTCCGATACTGATCTAATATAGAATATTTTTCCGACGAATGACCATGTAGGCTTGTAGATAAGAACGGACGTTCTATATTGGTCGGCGTTGTGGAATATTAGTTCCGTTTTGGTGGGGAGATACAAATGGCTGTCCAGATTGATGACATGGACCGGAAAATCCTCAGTGTGCTGCAAGAGGACGCAAGTCAGTCTTTGGATGAAATTGCCCGAAAAGTTGGGTCGTCCAAGACCCCGGTCTGGACCCGCATTCGCAAATTGCGCGATGCAGGTGTTATCGGCCAACACACCGTTTTGCTGGACGCCGAGGCGCTTGGTCTTGAGGCGTGTTTCTTTGTGCTGATCCGCACATCAGAGCATGAGGCCGATTGGCAGCAATCGTTTCTGGCAGCCCTACAGGCGCGCCCCGAAGTGATGGAGGCGCACCGGCTAGCTGGAGAGATTGATTACATCCTGAAAGTACGGGTGCCCAACGCGCGGGCCTATGATGCATTTTATCAGGCGCTGATTTCAGAAGTTAAGATCTTCAACGTGACGGCGTTACTCAGCATGGAGGAAATCAAATCGACGACGATGCTTCCGCTGGGGCAAGTTCCGTTGTTACCTTAGCACCGTTCTCCAATAGCTTATGAACAGGGCATTTATTGGCGATTTCTAATAACCGTTCTCGTTGCTCTTTATTCAGGTTTCCGACCAGCGTGATCATCCGTGTGAATTGATCCAGTTTGGCCAAAGTCCCGTTTGCATCCTGAGCATGGACCCGATCATGGGTCACGTCGACAGAGATGTGTTCAAGCGGCCATTTCTTGCGCCGCGCATACATCCGGACGGTCATAGAGGTGCACGCCCCTAATCCAGCGGCGACAAATTGATAGGGGGTCAGCCCCTTGTTGGTGCCGCCATAGCTGATCGGCTCATCGGCATAGACATGGTGGTGAACGCCGATTTGTACATCTTGCAAGAAGCCCGCGGGATCAGCCTCAATCACGCGGGTCACACCCTCGGGTGCGCCAATTGGCGGGGCAGGTGAACGAAGTTCGATATAGCGTCCGACCCACGCCGCAATCACTTCGGCCGCATATTCTGCGTCTTGTGGTTTGGTGATCAGGTGGTCTGCGTTATCAAGTGTGACAAAGCTTTTGGGATGTTTGGCGGCACTGAAAATCTGGGTCGCGTTCTCAATGCCCACAATCTCATCGCGAGGGGCATGAAGTACCAGAAGTGCTTTGCCTAGTGCGCTGATGGCGGGGCCCAGCGCCTCAGCTCTGACATCATCAAGGAAGCCTTTGCCGATCTGTACAGGACGACCGCCCAGATAGACCTCACCCACACCGTTTTCTTCAATATTCTGGATCGAGTCGCCGAAATTATGTGTGACATGGGCCGGATCAAACGGCGCGCCGATGGTGGCCACGGCCTTTACGCTGTCGATTTGGCCAGCCGCGCGCAACACGGCGGCCCCACCAAGCGAGTGACCGATCAATAGGGCAGGGGCCATGCCCCGATCTGCCAATGTAGTGCTGGCGGCGATCAGATCCTCGACGTTGGAGGTGAAGGAGGTATTCTTAAATTCCCCTTCGGAATGGCCAAGGCCGGTAAAGTCAAACCGTAGAACGGCTATCCCCATAGCGGCCAGCCGGGCAGAGATACGGCGCGCCGCGGGAATATCTTTGCCGCAGGTAAAGCAATGCGCCATCAAGGCAGTCGCCAGATGGGGCCCCTCAGGCAGATCGAGACGCGCAGATAGTTGTACCCCAGAATGTCCGGGAAAAGTGAAACGCTCGGTCGACATATGAGATTCCTTTGGTTGTTGGTCGGATAATGGGGTGAAATCCATTGCCTCACAACGCCCCCTCACGCGCCTGTGTTTTGCTGCGATCAATAATGGGCAGAATAGTTTGCCCCGGTGCCCCGGTGCCCAGTGATCAGTTGCCAAGCAGCCTTTGGTCATAGGGATACGTGCTCAGGTTCTCAAAACCATCTTCGGTGATCAGCACCTGATCTTCTAGTTTGATGCAAAAATCACCATCCTCTTCGCCGACCAGCGCCTCTGCACACAGCACCATGCCGGGTTCCAGCAGATAGTCAAACGCCCCTTCGATGAAGTTTTGCGGATAGGCGATCAATGGCCACTCATCGCACAGTCCAACGCCGTGGAATCGACATGAATACTGTCGTGCGACATATTTCGGATCCAGTTGGTGGCCGCCATGGGTCAGTTCATTGAACGAAACGCCGGGTTTCAACATCGCCATATTAGTCATGATGTGTTCATGGGCATGGCACATCGCATCAATCATATCGGGGCGTGGTTCCTCATCGCCAACCCACCAAGTCCGGCTCATATCCACACAGATGCCGTAACTGCCGATCAAGTCGGTATCAAACGCCACAATCTCATTGTCTTGCACGATGCGCGGGCCACATTCCTGAAACCAGGGATTGGTGCGCGGGCCTGAGCTCAAAAGCCGAGTTTCGATCCACTCGCCGCCGCGTTTGATGTTTTCGGCATGCAGCACTGCCCAGATCTCATCCTCACTAAGGCCGGGTGCACAGACTGCTTCCATCTCGGCGATGGCTGCTTCGCACGCGTTGGAGGCGCATCGCATCGCCAATATCTCATCGGGGCCTTTGATCACACGCGCTTTTTCGGTGACTTCTTCGCCCTCGATCAGCTCAAACCCGACCCCTTCGAGTGCCCGCGCACCAGTTAACATGATCTTGTCGACCGCCAGGCGCGTGTTGGTACCAGCATGGGCGCGCATGATTTCGGTCACTTGGTCTGCGAATTCCTGTGCTGCCTGATGGCTTTTGTCACCGGTTGAAAAATAGAACATCGATGCGCCAGATCGGACCTCTTGCACCAGCGGGTTGTGATCGGCCAAAAACGGAGAGTTCTTGTAGTCCCACAGCACCATATAACCGTCGGCACAAACCAGACAGGCGCGAAACGGGTTGTGGGTGTTCCACAACTGCATATTGGTGCTGTCGGTGGCATAGCGGATGTTCAGCGGATCAAACATCAGCACGCCGCCAATATCGCGTTCAACCAGCATCTTGGTCAGACGGTCCAGTCGGAATTGCCGCATCTGGGGCAAGTTGGGCAGGATCAGCCCGGCGTCTTCCCATTCGCCGTAGGCCAATTGCGTCGGCCCAATTTCAATTCGGTCATTGTCGTTGGCTGTGCCATCGGGCAGCATCATCCCCTTGGTGGGATCAATCTTGCGATTTGGCAGGCGATAGGGTTGGTTCATCAGGCGGACCCCCGGTATTTCTCTTGGTCAAGATGAAACTGGGTCAAGCGGCTCCGCGCGTCTCGAAGCGTCATCAGGTCAACACGAATAGGTCGGTTTTGGAATATTTGAATGGATAAGATCTTTCAGCACCGCTTACCGTACGCACCGTGGATGGTACCGGCCTCACGCCGACTGCCTGGGGTTCAGCCGCTTGATTGGAACGATTGGCTGATCGTGGATGAGGCATTTGCCGCGCAAATGGCCTATCGGGCAACGCTGATTCAGACCCGTCGCGATGCGGTTTTGGCGATTACAAAGCAAGCTGAGCCTGCCTTGGTTGAGCTATTGGAAACTGTTCTGGCCCATCTGGGTCCAACGTATGCGGTCTCTACGGATCAGGTTCAGCGCCCAGACGGTCAGATTGTGCCCTTGGATTGGGACCAACCCCTGCAAACGGCCGCTGCCCTGATCCAAGAAGATCTGTGCGTCTTGCAGAAACCTGAAATCGATGCCCCACAGCATCATCTGACCGCCGCCGTGCTGTGTTTTCCGGCTAGTTGGACGCTGACTGAGAAGATTGGCCAGCCGCTGACCTCAATCCATGCACCGGTCAAACCTTATGATGACGCAATGGCCAAGCGGGTGCAGCGACTGTTTGATATGGTCCGCCCCGAAAGCCCACTTTGGCGGGCCAATGCGCTGCTGTATCAAGACGCTGATCTGTACCAACCGCGATCGGCCACCACGCCGCGTAAACCGCCCCAAGGCAGGTCCAATTTTCTGCGGTCCGAACGGCAATGCATCTTGCGATTAGCGCGCACGGATGCGGTGGTTTTCTCTATTCATACATGGGTCTTGCCGTCTGATCGACTCGACGCGGAACAGGTCGCCGCACTTGACATATACCCCATAGAATATGCATGGGCTGGAGCATGAGTGTTACAGAACAATATGACGCCTTTCCGTATCCTGCGCGCGATCCGAAAGACGAAGCGAAGCGGCTGATCATTGGATCGCCGTCGCACCCGCTGGAAATCGATCACTTCTTGTTTGCGGGTCAGCGTGATTGGTCCAAGCCAATAAAGATCCTGGTCGCAGGCGGCGGCACCGGCGATGCCCTGATTCAGATGGCTCAGGTTCTGACATCTGTTGGCGCGCCCTATGAGATGACCTATCTGGACTTGTCGATATCGGCGCGCGCCATCGCTGAGGACCGTGCGAAGGTCCGCAAGCTTACCGGTATCACGTTTGTCACAGGTTCGTTGCTGGAGGCGCCAGATTTGGGGTCGTTCGACTATATTGATTGCTGTGGCGTGTTGCATCATTTACCAGAACCGCAATTGGGTTTTGATGCGCTGGCGGCGGCGGTGACGCCGGATGGTGGTATGGGGCTGATGGTCTATGCTCCGATCGGGCGCAGTGGCGTTTATCCGTTACAAGAGGCGTTTGGCACGCTCTTGCAGGGCAGCCCGCAAGAGCGATTGCGCCATGCCAAGACAATTTACGATCGTATTCCGGCGTCGCACCCGTTTAAGCGCAACCAGATGGTGCGCGACCATGAAGAAAGCGATGCAGGTTTTTACGACCTGTTGCTGCACAGTCAGGACAGGCCTTATAGCATCCGCCAATTGCACGATGCGTTGGCAGCCGCCGGCCTGGAGATCACCGGGTTTCCGCAAGCCGCCCTGTATGATCCCAGCTTTGTCGTGCCAGAACCGCATCTGTTGGTCGGGCTTGATGCGATCACCCGGATGGAAATTGCTGAGCAGTTGGGTGGATCGCTGAAAACCCACATCGTCTATGCTGCAAAAACCTCTAATGGGCGGACCGCCAAGGCATCACCCCGTTCGGTGCCCCATCTCAAAGGGGTAAAAGGCGCTCGAATGGCGTCACATGTGGGCAAAAACGGGATTTTGCCGGTATCGCTTGGGCCATTGAAGTTTCAGGTGCCTATTTCCGCGGTGGCCGCGCGCTTGCTGGTCCATGTCGATGGGCGCAAGACGCTGGCTGAGATCGCGCAATTGGCCAAGCTGGACCCGCTGGCGTTCAACGCGCTTTGGTCTAGCATGTCTGATGATCTGGTGAAGTTTGGATTGCTGTACTACTCACGACTGCAACGCACGACATAGTCAGGCATGTTAGCGGCTTAGCTGGATTGCCCCGCCAACAGACGGCTTAGATGTGCGGCACATCCTGTGAGTGCTGCATAGTCATCTTCGACGACGCAAACACCAAACTGCTCTAGGTATTCCCCAAACCGGCCCTTGTCCCGCATTGATCCGGCGAAATCGAATGTATCAAGATAGGGGGCGATGGCACGGGCAACGCCGCCGGCAAGATAGATGCCACCAAACGGCAGGTGGATCAGGGCCAGATTGCCAACAACCGTACCCAAAAGCTGCACAAACTGGCGCCCGGTTTCGCGGGCCTGTGGGTCACCACGCTCCAACGCGTCGATTATCACGGCCGCGCGCTTACTCTCTTCATGAAGGGACCGGTGCACAGCTTCTAGACCTCGGCCTGATAGCGCGTCCTCGATCGCTGCAAATCCGTGACTAGCGCGCAGCGCCTCTACCAAGGCAAGATCACGTGAATTGCGTACTGGTAGGGATGCGTGTCCGCATTCGGATGGTGGAACGAAACGCCCGGCTGCGGTGTCATAAACCGGAGCTGCGTTAAAGCCCGTGCCCAAACCGATAACCAGTTTCGTGGCATAGCCCTTTTCGGACCGCTGCGGCAGGATCTGACGTATTGAGGCTGGGGCCAAATGGCCAATCGCGTGACCTTGGGCCTGTAGATCGTTCAGCACGGCCACAACTTTTGCGCCCGTTGTCTCAGACAGCACGTCGCGGTCAATGCGCCAATCAAGATTAGTCAGCTTGCCCACACCATCGCGTACTGGGCCGGCCATAGCGACACACGCACTGGCGAAATCTGATTTGGCTGTGTCGTCCATATAGCGACGCAAAACACCCGACATATCGGACTGCTCGGCATTGGCATAACGTCTGACGCTGCTTTGATCTACTTTGCCATCCTGAGCCACAGCAACGCGGGTGTTTGTGCCACCGATATCGGCAACAAGGGAAAACGCGATGCTCATTTCAGTCCTTAAAATAGCAGCTGAAGCTGTTTCACTGGCGGCAACACTTAATTGAGCCGATTTAACAGCGCGTGATAGGATGCTTTCGGGGTGCGCTGCAAGCTTTCGAAATCAACATGAACCAATCCGAAACGCTTTTCGTACCCAAAAGCTTAGCCCTAGTTATCCATCAAAGACCACAAGAAGTAACCGTTCAAAGGTGCTCCTTCGCGCATTGCCCGCTGGACCTGTGTGATATGTGCATCAATGTAGTCCAGCCGGGCCTGATCATCTATCGCACCGTCTACAAGCTGATCGTCGCTGGCCATGCCGTTTTCGGTGACATAGAGCGGCAAATCACCAGTGTATTCTGGGGTCGTGGGCATGATGAAACTATACAGGCCGTCTGGATAAATCTCCCAGTCCACTGGGGCTTTGGGCAAGGGCTGGGCAGTTACCTTTTTGTTGGCCACGGTCCATCAACTGGGCCTTTTCCCTTAAAATTGCGGGCAAATCCAAGGATGAGATTGATGCGGGGATGACGCTGGCCACTCGCATTGTCGTTCTGGCGGGCGGCGGGATTGCGCAAGTCGGCACACCGCTGGAGCCTTATGATCGGCCAAATACTGAATTTGTGGTACAATTCATCGGGTCCGCCCCGCAATGAACCTGCTGAGTGGTGAGATTGTGGGAACGGGCGCTCAGACCAGATTGAAGGTGGCAGAGGGCGGTGGCACGATTGTGTCTGATTATCCGTCCGAGGCAGGTGAAGTGCGGGCCTCGGTCAGTGTCGGGATCCGACCTGAGGATTTGATTACAACAGACGCCGCTGATTTTGCCTTTTAGGGTATGGTCGAGATCAAAGAGGCGTTGGGCAAACGGTGGGCAAGCTGTGGTCTGGTTATGGCTTGGTACGCGAGATGCCGGAGTGGTCCTGAGGTCCGAGTTGACCACGTTCGCTCATAGCTCGGACAAGCATGAGGGTTGGTAATTTACACAATTTCGCGCTGGTACTGTTAGCGCTAACATGATAGATAGCGTCTAACTGAAGCTGCTTTCAAAGGTTCTCAATGCCCCTCAATGACCAGATCGACGCTGTGACACGTAACATCAAGGCTCGCTCAGCTGAGCCGCGCCGTATTTATCTGGAGCGGATGCACCGTGCGGCCGAAGAGGGACCGCGCCGGGCACATCTAAGTTGTGGCAATCAAGCCCACGCCTATGCCGCGATGGAGGCTGACAAGAAGGGGCTGGTCGAGGCGCGCGCGCCAAATCTGGGCATTGTGACCGCCTATAATGACATGTTGAGCGCGCATAAGCCGTTTGAAAACTATCCCCAGAAAATCAAAGAGGCTGCGCGCAGGGCTGGAGCTACGGCGCAGGTTGCAGGCGGCGTTCCGGCGATGTGTGACGGCGTCACGCAGGGTCAGCCAGGTATGGAGTTGAGCCTTTTTTCGCGTGATGTCATTGCCTTGGCTACGGCCGTTTCACTTAGCCACAATACTTTTGACAGTGCGGTCTACCTTGGCGTTTGCGACAAAATCGTTCCAGGACTGGTAATTGCGGCGGCGACATTTGGCTACTTGCCGGGGCTGTTTATCCCTGCGGGTCCAATGATCTCTGGACTGCCCAATGATGAAAAATCAAAGGTGCGGCAGCAATTTGCATCTGGCGAAGTTGGCCGCGAAGAACTGATGGCTGCTGAGATGGCGTCCTACCATGGGCCGGGCACCTGCACGTTCTACGGAACGGCCAATTCGAACCAGATGTTGATGGAATTCATGGGGCTGCACTTGCCCGGTGCGTCTTTCGTCAACCCAGACACGCCGTTGCGCGATGTGCTGACAGAGGCTGCCACTGCCCAGGCAGTGTCGATCACAGCGCTTGGCAGTGACTATCGGCCAGTGTGCGATATTTTGGATGAAAAGGCCTTTGTGAATGGTATCGTTGGGCTGATGGCGACGGGTGGATCGACAAATCTGGTGATTCACCTGATTGCGATGGCGCGCGCAGCCGGCGTGATCCTTGATTGTTCCGATTTTTCGGCCTTGTCTGCGGCCACGCCCCTGATGGCGCGGATTTATCCAAATGGTCTGGCGGATGTGAACCATTTTCACGCAGCCGGTGGACTTGGTTATATAATTGGAGAGCTGTTGGACAGCGGTCATCTGCATCCCGACACCAAGACAGCCTACGGCGAGGGGCTGGCGGCCTACACGCGGGAGCCGAAAATCACAGATGGCGTTCTGAGTTATGTAGACGGTGCCAGCGACAGCCTGAACACCAAGATCTTGCGCCCGGCCAGTGATCCATTCCAGCAAACTGGTGGTTTGGCTGAGCTGAAGGGCAATCTGGGGCGGGGGATCATGAAAGTGTCCGCGGTCGCAGTCGAGCGTCATGTGATCGAGGCACCTGCAGCGGTGTTTCATGACCAGCCATCGGTCAAAGCAGCGTTTCGCGCCAACCAGCTGAACCGCGACGTGATCGTCGTGCTGCGGTTTCAGGGGCCACGCGCCAACGGCATGCCCGAATTGCATTCGCTGACCCCGATTCTGGCAGTGCTGCAAGACCGGGGTTTCAAGGTGGCGCTGGTTACTGATGGTCGGATGTCGGGCGCGTCGGGTAAGGTGCCGTCGGCCATCCACCTGTCACCAGAGGCCGCTTGCGGTGGACTGATCGGTAAGGTGCAAGACGGTGATATCATCAGGCTAGATGCCACCAACGGCGTGATTGAGGTGCTGACTGAGGGTGTGCAGGACCGTCCAACGGCTAGTGTCGATCTTTCGGCCAACGGTTTTGGCATCGGTCGTGAGATGTTTGAGATTTTTCGCCAAACGGTGGGGCCCTCAACCGATGGAGCGGGCGTCGTTATTTGACGCAGGCCTCAGTTCATCAGATATCTGGGTCCGGCCCACCGTCACGCGCGGATGTCGCGGATCCACCACTAGGAGAGAGATAGCTATGACACCGATTGAGGCCAGTGCCCGTGCGCTAGAGATTTGCCGGATGGCGCCGATTGTTCCAGTTCTTGTGGTTGATGACGTGGCATATGCCCGTCCGTTGGCTGAGGCATTGATTGCCGGTGGGCTGCCCGCCCTTGAGGTGACGTTGCGCACCCCCGCAGCCCTTGATGTGATCCGTGAAATGGCGCGTGTTCCGGGTGGTGTCGTCGGTGCTGGCACATTGCTGACGCCCGCCGATGTGCGCGCGGCCAAAGCCGCAGGGGCGCAGTTTGGCGTCTCACCCGGCGCGACTGATTTGCTGCTAGAGGCGTGTGAGGCAGAGGGGCTACCATTGCTGCCCGGTGCTGCGACCGCAAGTGAGGCGATGCGCCTGTTGGAGCGGGGTTATACGATGCTGAAATTCTTCCCGGCCGAGGCGTCTGGCGGTGCTGCCGCACTCAAGGCGATTGGTGCGCCGATACCGCAGGTCAGTTTTTGCCCGACGGGTGGTGTGTCAGTCAGTAACGCCCATGATTATTTGAGCCTGTCGAATGTGATCTGTGCCGGTGGCAGCTGGGTGGCGCCTAAACAGGCAGTTACGTCTGGAAACTGGCAACTGATCGAAACACTTGCGCGTGAGGCATCCCAGCTTAGTTGATATTTTCCGATCCTTAGATGTGCGTAAGGCAGGCCTCTCTCGTCCTGAACTACATCGCTCATTTTTGACCTGATTCCCTAATCAGAATTGTTGAATCGCGACCGTGACTTCCGATTTTTTTGGGCCTTCATTTAAAACCAGACACAAAGATGATCCGAACCAGTGTTACGACCGTCCTAAGTGTAGTGGCGAAACCTGTTTTGGCAGGTGGGCTTGACCCCTGTTTCTGGTTTTATGAGTAGGTATTTTGTAAGCGCCGTAGTTTCTGGCGCGCCGACTTAAGTAAGGTTTATGTTATGGCCGCGTTGAACGACCTTGGTCACGCGGCTTGGCGCCCGGCAAACGCCAACAGCCGACTGAAGGCATCAACAAATTCTGGATCTGGTAAGGTCAGCGCGACCCGTAAATGGCCAGCTGCTGCGCGGCCAAAACTTTCGCCGGGCATGACGGCAATGAACTCTTCGGCCAGTAGCGCCTCAGCAAAGCTGGTGCCGGTGTGACCCGTGGCCCGGATATCCAACATGGCATACATTGCACCCTTTGCGGGGATCAGATGAACGACCTGCTGTTTTGCGACCATATCTTCGGCAAGGCCCAGACGGCGGCGAAACGGTGCGCCTATCTTGCCCTCAAATTCAGGGCCCAATCCCAAACCGTAGATCCCGGCGTATTGCACAAAGGCCGGCACGCCAAAGGTGGTGTGCGTGGCAAGATGTATCGCGTGTTCTATCATCTCCTCAGGGCCCACAATCCACCCCAGCCGGGAGCCGGTCATTGCATGGCTTTTAGACAGCGATCCGATCACCAAAGTGCGTTCAAGCATACCGGGTAGGGTACGGGGGCTTAGATGCGTGCCGTCCCAGACTTGCGTGTCATAAACCTCATCTGAAATCAGCCAAAGATCATTCTCTTTCGTAACATCCGCGATCATGTTCATTGTGTCGGCGGTATAGACAACGCCTGTGGGGTTGTTGGGGGAGTTGATCAAAAGGCTCTTGGCGCCGGGGGCTGCTGCCTGCAGTGCCGCACGGTTGGGTTGGAACGCGTCTTCGGCGCGTGCAGGCACTGCGACATCTACGGCGCCCACAGATCTGATCGTACCGGGATAAGTCGCATAGTAGGGATCTATATAGAGCGCACGGTCGCCTTCGTCACAAGTGGCATGGTGGGTCACGAACAAGGCCGCCTGTCCCCCGGGGGTGACCATGACGTTATCTGGCGTTGTCGGCACGCCGGTCTGGGCCGTGACCCGGTCCGCAATGGCCCGTCGCAATTCAGGCAAGCCGGGAACCACAGCATAACCTGTCGCACCATCCAGCGCAGATCGGTGCATCTCATCCAAGATCCGGGGGTCGGTTTTGATGTCGTGCTCCCCGATGGTTAGCTCCAACACATTGATACCCTCAGCCATCATCTCTCGCGCCCGGTGAAACAGCCCCCAACCATCATCGCCCGATACGGTCAATGATTGGATACGTTGAGATGCTTGCATATGGGCCGCCTGCTTGTATGGGGTGTTTCGATCACAAGGACATGAGACCTGCCGATTTACAAGATATGTTGCACGCGGAAATCTGTTTTTGTGAGGCGCACCGTCAACACCCGTTAGTGGGTAGGCTTCGACGCACAGCAATGTAGGGATTTGTCATCGCGTAAGGCGCAATCGCCTTTGATAATTGCACTTCACCACTGCCCATGAGGTCCGCCGTACAGAAAATTGTGCCCTGCCAGATTGGCCCCTTTGCCAAGACCCGGCTGCCGCCTTGCGTCAAGGTCGCAATGGGGCCTACCAGATAATCGCCAAGACAGCGTTTGACTGATGCCGCACCTCTTGTACAACGGTAGCCCTTGGTCACGATCTTTGCGGTGATGAACGTCTGTCTGCGGTTTTCAACGGGCCTTTAACTTGATATTCTGTGCGCGGACGACAAGAGGACGACCGATGCCGGGCCAAGAAATTAAGCTGACCAATACGATGACCAAACACAAAGAAGTGTTTGTGCCAATTGATGCCAATAACGTGCGGATGTATCTGTGTGGGCCGACGGTCTATGACCGCGCCCATCTGGGCAACGCGCGCAATGTCATCATGTTCGATGTGTTGTTTCGTTTGTTGTGCCATGAATTCGGCGCTGATCACGTGACCTATGTGCGCAATTTCACCGATGTCGACGACAAGATTAATGCTCGCGCAGCCCTGACGGGGCGCTCGATCAGTGACATCACCGCTGAGACGATCGGATGGTTTCTTGATGACATGGATGCGCTGGGCAATCTGCGCCCCACCCATATGCCGCGCGCCACCGAATATATCGCGCAGATGATCGCGATGACCCAAGGCCTGATTGACAGTGGTAACGCCTATGCGGCCGAGGGGCATGTTCTGTTCGCGGTCGATAGCTATGAAAACTACGGTGCCCTGTCGCGCCGGTCTATTGATGACATGATCGCGGGTGCCCGGGTTGAGGTTGCCCCTTACAAACGCAATCCGATGGATTTCGTGCTGTGGAAGCCATCGGGTGATGCCACGCCGGGATGGGACAGCCCGTGGGGGTTTGGCCGTCCGGGTTGGCATATCGAATGCTCAGCCATGGCGCATGAATTGCTGGGCGAAAGCTTTGATATTCACGGCGGTGGTCTGGATCTGCAATTCCCGCATCATGAGAATGAGATCGCGCAGTCCCATTGCGCCGGGCACGACTTTGCCAAGATCTGGATGCATAATGAGATGTTGCAGGTCGAGGGCAAGAAGATGTCCAAAAGCCTTGGTAATTTTTTTACCGTCCATGATTTGTTGGACAAAGGCGTGCCGGGCGAAGTGATCCGGTTTGTGTTCCTCAGCACGCATTACTCCAAGCCGATGGACTGGACGGTGAAGAAAGCCGACGAGGCCAAGAAGACGTTGATTAGATGGTACAGGCAAGTTGGTCTTGCCGAGAGTGGGACCGGCAGTATCCACCCGCAAGTTATCACTGAACTTGCAAATGACTTGAACACGCACGCGGCCCTTACCGAGTGCCACGCCATGTCCTATGCGGGCGACGTTACAACGTTACGCCGTAGTATGGAATTACTTGGCTTGCTTCCAAATGGCGTTCCCGATTGGGCCAAAGTTCCGGGTTTCTCTGACGAGGAGACAGGATTGGTGCATGATCTACTGACCACGAGAGAGGCCGCCCGCAGGGGCAAGCGGTTTGAAATAGCCGATCAAATTAGGGATGGGTTGGCAAGTGCTGGGGTCGTCGTAAAAGACACAGGCGGCGACACGGAATTTACTAAGGCAGATAATTTCGATTTGAATAAGCTCGACAAGTTGTGGGGGTCGGTTTGATGAAGCTGTTTCAGCTCAATCAGGTGTCTCGACGCGCCATATCTGCACCGCCAAGCGACCGACTTGGGTGTATAAATTCTTCCATTAGGTTATTTCAAGGCGAGGGCACACAATGACCGATCGCCTTTATATCTACGACACCACGCTACGCGACGGCCAGCAAACGCAGGGCGTGCAATTCTCTACGGCTGAAAAGCAGCAGATCGCCACAGTGCTGGACCAATTGGGCGTGGATTATATTGAAGGCGGCTGGCCCGGCGCCAACCCGACCGACAGTGCGTTTTTTGAGGCAGCCCCGCAAACAAAAGCCAAGATGACCGCCTTTGGCATGACCAAGCGGACCGGACGCTCGGCGCAAAATGATGATGTGCTGGCGGGTGTGCTGAATGCAGGCACCGGCTCGGTTTGTCTGGTCGGCAAAAGCCATCCGTTTCATGTAACCACGGCGCTTGGGATTACACTGGAGGAAAACCTCGAGAATATCTCTCAATCGGTCGCGCATCTGGTGGCCGAAGGGCGCGAGGCGCTTTTTGATGCGGAACATTTTTTTGACGGCTACCGTGCTGATCCTGTCTATGCGTTGACGTGCCTGCGGGCCGCGTATGATGCAGGTGCGCGCTGGATCGTGTTGTGTGACACCAATGGTGGCACCTTGCCCGATGAGATCGGGCGCGTGGTGGCGGATGTGATCGCGGCAGGCATTCCCGGCAGCCATCTGGGCATTCATACCCATAATGATACCGATACGGCTGTTGCGGGTTCTTTGGCGGCGGTGGTCGCGGGCGTGCGCCAAATCCAAGGTACGCTGAACGGATTGGGGGAGCGTTGTGGCAATGCCAATCTGACCAGTCTGATCCCGACCCTTATGCTGAAAGAGCCATATGCCAGCGCCTTTCAGATCGGCATCACACAGGACGCACTTTTGACGCTGACCCGTGCTTCACGGATGCTGGACGACTTGTTGAACCGGGTGCCCGCCAAGCAATCGCCCTATGTTGGGGCCTCGGCCTTTGCCCATAAGGCTGGGTTGCATGCCTCTGCGATCCTGAAAGATCCCACGACTTATGAACATATTGAGCCTGCGATTGTTGGCAATGCGCGGGTCATCCCGATGTCCAATCAGGCAGGGCAGTCGAACCTGCGCCGCCGTCTGGTTGAGGCAGGGCTAGAGGTTGCGCCTGATAACCCCGCGCTGGCTGAGATCTTGGACCAGATCAAGCTGCGCGAAGATCAAGGCTATTCCTACGACATCGCACAGGCCAGTTTTGAGCTGTTGGCCCGTCGTGCCCTAGGGCAGATGCCACTGTTTTTCGAAGTGAAGCGTTACAAAGTCACGGTGGAGCGGCGTAAAAACAAGTATGATCAGATGGTCAGTCTGTCAGAGGCGGTGGTCGTCGCCAAAATCGGTGACCAAAAAACGCTGTCGGTCAGCGAGTCGATGGATGAGGTTGGCAATGACAGGGGCCCGGTGAATGCGCTGGCCAAGGCTTTGGCCAAAGATCTGGGGATCTATCAGGACTTCATCAATGATATACGGTTGGTCGATTTCAAAGTGCGCATAACCCAAGGCGGAACAGAGGCGGTGACCCGCGTCATCATCGACAGCGAAGACAGCCGTGGGCGACGCTGGTCCACCGTTGGCGTGTCCGCCAACATTGTGGACGCCTCGTTTGAGGCGTTGCTGGACGCCGTAAATTGGAAACTGATCCGCGACGGGGCGCCAACCGCATGACCCAAGACGCCTTTTTTACCCTGCATAAGGATCTGATCTGCAAGGGATCGGGTGAGGCGGCGGATGTGGACTGGGCTTGCAAAATTGTGGGCGCTCCAACGTCTGCGCGGACCTGCGAAGTAGCTTGTGGATCAGGTGGCCATATCGCGGCCCTTTTGGCGGCTGCGCCTGAGGGTGCGGTGCGAGCCATCGACAAACATGCCGTGTTTGTCCGGGTGGCGTCTGAAACATATACAAGTGATGCCCGCGTTCAGGTCAGCACTGGTGACGTTGCCGATCTAGGTGGGTCATTTGATCTAATTTGGTGCGCAAGTGCGGTGTATTTTCTGGGCGTGACCAAGGCATTGACGCTTTGGCGCCATCACCGAGATGAGTTTGGATACCTTTTGTCCGTGGTGCGCCCGATATGACGTTGGCGGCCTGTGCGCAGATCGTGCAGCGTGGCGATCCTGATCGGTTTCTTGCTGCGATGGCGGCACCGCCCGCCGCGCGGGAGGTGCTGTTTGCGCTATATGCTTTCAATGTTGAGGTGACGCGTGCGCCTTGGGTTACCCAAGAGGTAATGATTGCCGAGATGCGTCTGCAATTCTGGCGTGATGTGGCGGATGAACTAGGTCAGGGAAAACAGCCACGCGCCCACGAAGTTGCAGTCCCCTTGGCCAAGTTCATTGCCCCTGAACTGGCGCCGTTATTGGACCAAATCGCTGCTGCGCGTCGGTGGGATATCTACAAAGATGCCTTTGAAGATCAGCGACATCTGGATGATTATATCAGTGCAACTTCTGGCAATCTGATGTGGGTTGCGGCCCGCAGTCTGGGTGCGGATGCAGCCGCTGAGGCGCCAGTGCGCGATTACGGGTTTGCGATGGGCATAGCGGGTTTTCTGCGGGCGGTCCCTGATCTTGAGGCCCGTGGGCGGATCCCGTTACTGGATGGCACCCCGCAAGGTGTGCGTGATCTGGCTAACCGCGGGCTTGAGTGTTTGCAGCGCGCCCGTGCGGCGCGCCATTTGGTTTCAAACGCTGCACAAGCCGCGTTGTTACCGGCATGGCGGGCAAAATCGACCCTAAAGGCCGCGCGCGATATGCCAGAGCGGGTGATTGACGGGATGCTTGATGAAAGCGAATTTTCCCGGCGCACCCGATTAATCTGGGCCACTGCGACGGGGCGCGTTTAGGCGACGGCGTCTTGTGGCTGGAATGTCAGCCAGATCAATGCAGCTCCGGCTAGGGTCAACAATGGCACCATCGCCAGATTGACAGCCGTCCATCCAGCAACAACGTCGGTGCCAAAATGCATCAAGACGCCTGAGCTGAGTGAGGCAAGCGTCACGCAGCCAAACACCAGAAAGTCGTTCATGCCTTGGACGCGGCCGCGCTCATGTGGATCATGGGCTGATTGCAACATCGATGTCGCGCCGATAAAGCCAAAATTCCAGCCGACACCCAACAAAATCAGCGCACCAAAGAATTTGAACAGCTCCACCCCGGATAGCGCGACCAAACCGGCCCCCGCCAGACAAAACAGGCCAATGGCGACGATCCGCGAGGCGCCGTAGCGCGCAATCAGATGACCGGTGAAAAACGACGGCGCGAACATTGCGATGACATGGGCGCTGACAATATCGGCGGCGTTTCCAGTCGTGAACCCGCACCCAACAACGGCCAGCGGTGTTGAGGTCATCACAAGGTTCATCAGCGCGTAGGACACCATGGCGCAAATTACGGCAACTGCGATTGATGGGGATTTCAGCAATTCAATCCGTGAGCGTCCCTTGGGTGCGTTTTGGGCCGGGGCGACGGGTTTGGGGATGTCCAGCAGGAAAAACAGCAGCATTCCGACCAGATTGATCGCCAGCGCAATCGCATATGTGCCCAAAAATGGGATCGCAGTCGCATCTGCCGTCACCTTGACCAGTTGTGGACCGATGATCGCCGAGACCAAACCGCCCGCCATGACGTATGAAATTGCCTTGGGTCGAAAGCTATCGGAGGCGGTGTCGGACGCCGCAAACCGGTAGAACCCTTGAGCCGACATATAGATGCCGGTCATGAACGAGCCGAACAGAAAAATAGAAAAATTGTCAAGATAGAGGCCAGTCGCTGCAGTGACAGATCCGATCGCGCCGCCGGTTGTTCCAACCAGAAAACCGACCTTACGGCCTTTTGCTTGCATCAAAGCTGACAGCCAAGGCGCCGACATCATCGAACCAAAGACGATCATAGAGATCGGTAGCGTGGCCAGTGCGGGTGTGGGTGCAATCATCAGACCAGCAAGGCCGCCAATGACAAAAATCATTGTGATCTGGCTGCCCAAAAAGGCCTGAGCGGCAACAAGAACCCAAACATTGCGTCTTGCGCGGGCATCCAGATCGATGGTGATGGGAAATTCAGCCATATGCTTTGGTACCTTCAGATAAGGTCCGGGTCCAGTCCTAGTGGGCCGCATCAATCAGATGCGCAAACGAGCCGCTGACCCTGTCGCGCTGCAATCCCATTGCGGGCAGCGACTGACCCTCTGCATCTTGTACAGCATAAAGCGGCTGACCCTGTGCCTTGAGGGTTGAGGCATAATGAAACTCATGGCCCATTAATGGCTGCGTAAAGGGCCCACCTTGCGGCGTCAGTTTACGGTATCCAAGGTGCAACTTACGCTCAGCGAACGATGTCTCAAGTCGCAAAAGGCCCAACATCTGATGGCGTTGCCCTTGTGCGTCGGTCAGCCCATCCCCAAGCACCATATAGCCTCCGCATTCCCCATAAACTATTGTATCAGAACTACAATTTTGGATCGATGCCATGAATGTCGCGTTGGCGGCAAGACGTCCTGCATGCAGCTCTGGGTAACCACCGGGCAGATAAATCAGGTCGGCGGGTGGGGCAGCTTGATTTGCGAGCGGTGAGAAGAACTGCAACTCAGCGCCAGCACTTTGCCAATCTTGTAGAAGGTGCGGATAGCAAAATGCAAAGGCCTGATCTTGTGCAATTGCGATGCGTTGCGCGGGTGGTGGTGGCGGCTTTGTCCCTGTTGGGTCCGGTAGTGAACGGGCACAGGCACGCAGGGCGTCCAGATCAATTCGGTCCCTGACCAATGCTGCCACGCGGTCTAAAAACGCGTCCAGATCGGTGCGTTCCTGAGCTTGCACCAGACCCAGATGGCGCGAGGGATGCACCAAATCGGCTTGTCGGGGCAGGCTGCCCAGAACCGGGATGCCAAGGGGCTGCAACGCGCGCCGCAACAACCGCTCATGCCGGTCAGACCCAACACGGTTTAAGATCAATCCTGCGATCTGTACCTCTGGGTCATGGGCTGCGAAACCTGCAACCAGTGGCGCGATCGACTGCGCCATTCGCGCGCAATCGATTACCAGAACTACTGGTAGGCCCAAGATCTGTGCCAGATCTGCCGTTGCGCCGGTGTCGTTGGCGGCACCGTCAAAAAGGCCCATCGCGCCCTCAACCAACAAAAGGCCCGGACCTTGGGCCAAATCCGTCAAGCGCGCGGGCGACATGGCCCATGCATCCAAGTTAAGGCAGGGTGCGCCGCAGGCGGCCTCATGAAATTTGGGGTCAATGTAGTCGGGGCCTGATTTCGCGCCGCGCACGGCATGACCGCTTTGTGCCAAGGCCCGCAACAAGCCCAACGTTACGGTCGTCTTTCCGCTGCCAGAACTGGGTGCGGCAAGAATTAGGCCGGTGCTGAACCGGGGGCTCAAGACGCCTCAGCTGGGCGGCCACGCCCCAACGGATCAACGTTCCGGGGCGCTTGACCCGCTGCCATGGCCTGCCAATCGAGAACTTGACGCATCAAAACTGCACGTCCGATGCAGATGATCGCTGGTGGAGCGAGGCCACTGGCATCGATATCAGCCTGTAGATTACCAAGCGTTGTTTCCAAAACGGTTTGATCCAGCGTTGTTGCGGATGTGACAACAGCCACAGGTTCGCTTGGATCGCGGCCACCTTCGATCAGGCGATCTGCAATCCGCGCGATATGTTTCATGCCCATATAGATCACGATGACTTGGCTGCCGCGCGCGATCGCCTCCCAGTCCAAAGACCCGGGTGCGTCGCCGGTCTGGTCATGGCCGGTCACAAAGGTCACGCTTTGGTTGACGTCGCGGTGCGTCACGGGGATGCCCGCATATGCCATTCCGCCTATTCCTGCGGTAATGCCCGGAATGATCCGGATCGGAATGCCGTGCTGTACCAGAGTTTGTGCTTCTTCGCCGCCACGGCCAAATACAAACGGATCACCGCCCTTGAGGCGTAGGACCCGTTTGCCCGCGCGCGCAAACTCAACCAGTCGCAGTGAGATGTCGCGCTGTTTGATCGACGGCTTGCCGCCGCGTTTGCCAGCATAGATTAACTCAACGCCGTCTGCGCACCAGTCCAGCAACCCTTCGCCAACCAGTGCATCATAGACCACGACATCAGCCTGACGCAGCGCGTTCAACCCGTGCAACGTCATTAATCCCGGATCCCCGGGGCCAGCACCACACAGCCAAACCCATCCGGGTTGCAGCGTTGGCCAATCATATTTGGGTAGTGAATCGCTCATGCCCTACATATGGCGTGGAATTGCACGAGGGCAAAGTCGGGAAACGACTGCAGGTTGTGCATTGGCGTCAAGAAATTCCGCAGCTATGGTCCGCCACATGAGCAGAAAACCATCAGGAGAGTTGCGCCGGGGCTGGACCACGGGCGCATGTGCAACCGCCGCCACCAAAGCGGCATTGATGGCGCTATGGGGCGAAGGCTTTCCCGACCGAGTGCGACTGACCTTGCCCAAGGGCGAGCGTCCTGAATTTGCGCTGGCCATGTCAGATCAAGGCGACGGTTGGGCTGAGGTCGGGATTGAGAAGGACGCAGGTGACGATCCAGACGTGACCCACGGTGCGATTATTTGCGTGCGCGTCACCCGTTCGGCCGGCGGTATCGTGTTTCGGGCCGGTCCGGGGGTTGGAATGGTGACAATGCCTGGCCTGCCGATCGCAGTGGGGGAACCTGCGATCAATCCCGTCCCGCGCCAGATGATGACCCAAGTGGTGCAAGGTCTGGCCGGGCGATTGGGGCAGGAGCCCGATATCGAGATTACCATTTCAGTACCGGGTGGGGCGGAAATTGCGAAAAAGACATGGAACCCGCGTTTGGGTATCGAAGGTGGGTTGTCGATCTTGGGGACGACCGGGATTGTGCGTCCGTTCAGTTGTGCGGCCTGGATCGCCTCTATTCATCGCGGCATCGATGTGGCGCGCGCTGGTGGCCTGACCCATGTGGCTGGCTGCACCGGATCTACCTCTGAGCGCATTGTGCAGGCATTATTCGGGCTGCCCGATCACGCAATGCTGGATATGGGGGACTTTGCGGGTGGCTTGTTGAAATACCTTGCCAAGCATCCGGTTGATCGGATCACGATCGGCGGCGGTATCGGCAAGATGACCAAACTGGCCCAAGGTGCACGCGATCTGCATTCCAAACGCAGTCAGGTGGATTTCGCAAAATTGGCAGATGTGTTGGGCCAACCAGAGCTGACCGGTATGAATACGGCACTTCAGGCTTATGAGGTTGCTGGAAAACCCTTTGCTGAATACGTCGCGCATGGTGCGATGATCCATGCGGCTCAGATGTTGAAGGGAACAGGCGTGCAGGTTGATACGGTTGTCATTGATCGCGCGGGCATTGTTCTGGCTAAAGCGTCGTGAAAGTTCTGCTGTTAGGTGGCACCGGCGAGGGGCGAGTTTTAGCGCAGTCCTTGCAGGATCTGGGCCATGATGTGCTTAGCTCACTAGCTGGGGCGACGCGTGCGCCGACGGCGCTGGCTGGTCGGATTCGGACCGGTGGGTTTGGTGGCGAAGACGGCTTTCGCGATGTGATCGCGGCTGAGGCGCCCGATCTTGTGTTGGATGCGACACATCCGTTTGCTGCACGTATCAGTGCCCGCACAGCCGCGATTTGCGCCGAGATCGCGCTACCCTACTTGCAGATATTACGTGATCCGTGGGTAGAAGGCCCGGGCGACCGCTGGGCCCATATCGATGCTGAAGAAGACGCGTTTGAGCATATTGAAGCCGGAAGTCGGGTATTTCTGGCAACGGGGCGTCAAACATTGGACCGGTTTTCGGGGATGCCTGCTGCCTATTTTTATTGCCGTCAGATCGATCCGCCAGAGCAACAGTTTCCCTTTCCAAACGGGCAATATGTGATTGGCCGCCCGCCGTTCTCCGAGGATCAAGAGATGGCGTTGTTCCAGAAATTGCGGATCAATTGGTTGGTTGTGAAGAACTCTGGCGGGCAGGCTAGTCGGAGTAAGCTGGATGCAGCCCGCGCACTCACGATCCCAGTTCTGCTGATCAAACGCCCCACTCAACCCGATGCTGCGCGTGTCAGCACCGTTGCGGATGCCCTGAATTGGATCGCAGGCAATGCGGATCATTAGAACAGACGCGGATGTCGCCGAAGGGGCGGCATGGCTGGCCAAGACCAATCCGCGATTTGCCCATGCACTGCAGTTGACCGGCCCGTTGCCGTTGCGCCGTAAACCTGATGGATTTGCGCAATTGCTAAGCGCTGTTGTTAGCCAACAGGTGTCAACTGCGTCAGCCGCTGCGATTTGGGCCCGGGTTGAGGCGGCAGGCATGACCACGCCCGAACAAGTGCAAGCCGCCAGTCAGGATGATCTGCTCGCCTGCGGTCTGAGCCGGCCCAAAATGCGGTACGCGCGGGAATTGGCCTGTGCTGGGATCGATTTTGAGGCGTTGCGCGCGGCGCCCCCAGACGATGTAATGGCCACGTTGACGGCAGTGCCCGGCATTGGGCCTTGGACGGCTGAGGTTTATGCGATGTTCTCGCTTGGTCATGCGGATGTTTTTGCGCCCGGCGATCTTGCCTTGCAAGAAGCCGCGCGCGATTTATTTGGGCTGGACGCCCGCCCCAAAGAGCGGGACTTTCGAATTATGGCGCAGGCTTGGAGCCCGTGGCGAGCGGTTGCTGCTCGCGCACTTTGGGCCTACTACCGAGTGGCAAAAAACCGAGAGGGCATCAGATGACACGGACATTAGATTATAGCCGGCGCGAGGCGGCGTCAGGTGACGCAGATACGCTGGTCGTGTTTCTGCACGGTTATGGCGCTGACGGAAATGATCTGTTGGGTTTGGCCGAGCCGATGGCCGAGCATTTGCCGAACACAGTCTTTGTTGCGCCAAACGCGCCGGAAAATTGTACTGGCAATCCGATGGGGTATCAATGGTTTCCGATCCCCTGGATCGATGGATCAGACCAGCAATCAGCAGACGATGGCATGGACCGTTCGGTTGATGATCTGAATGCATTTTTGGAAAATGTGATGGAGGAAGAGGGCATGACGCCTGAATGCGTCGCCCTTGTTGGGTTTTCGCAAGGCACCATGATGGCCCTGCATGTAGCGCCCCGTCATAAAGACGGATTTGCCGGCGTTGTGGGCTTTTCCGGGCGTCTGATCCGGCCTGACGATTTGGCCGAGCAAGTGAAATCTCGTCCTCCGATCTTGTTGTTGCACGGCGATCAGGATGACGTTGTGCCGCCGCAATCGCTGCCTGAGGCTGCAGAAGCCCTAGAAAACGCTGGCTTTAAACAGGTGTACGCCCATATCATGCACGGCACGGCCCACGGGATTGCGCCTGATGGCTTAAGCGTCGCATTGGCGTTCTTGCGCGATATCCTCGATTCTGAGGTTTAGGACCGATCCCTAATTCAACCCCTGTCCGTCCGGTGGATAACGTCACAATTTTGTTAGCCCGCTGCGGTATCTCTAAGTGCGACAGTCACAGCATATTGGGGGGGCTTGTCAGCGACGAAAGGCTATATATATTTAATTTAACCTCGGGGCGGAGCTCCCGCTCTGAGGCTTTAATGGGCAGACAGGGCGAGGATGGATTCGCGGATGAACCACTCCCAAACAGGCGATTTCAGGACGAATTTCGTTCGTGAACCAAGCGGGACAAAGCATCACCCGGCATTGGTTTTGAACGCTGATTACCGACCACTTTCATACTATCCACTGTCCTTGTGGACATGGCAGGACGCCGTAAAGGCTGCTTGGTTGGATCGAGTGCAGATCGTGGCAGAATACGACGAATATGTGCATTCACCCACGACCCGGATTAAAATTCCCTCGGTTGTCGTGCTCAAGGACTATGTCAAACCGCAACGCCGCGTGGCCTTCACCCGGTTTAACCTGTTCTTGCGCGATGAGTTCAGTTGCCAATACTGCGGCACACCCGGTGACCTGACGTTTGATCACGTGGTGCCGCGCGCGAGCGGTGGCGTGACCAGTTGGAAAAACGTGGTCGCGGCGTGCTCCAGTTGCAACCTCAAAAAGGGCTCAAAAAGTTTGTGTCAGTTGGGCATGAACCTGCGCAAACTACCGCGTCAGCCTGGCGCAGAGGAATTGCGAAATATGGGCCGTCGGTTTCCCCCCAACTACCTGCATGGCAGCTGGGTCGATTTTCTGTATTGGGATGCGGTTCTGGATGAATAGTCCGGAAAAGCACTAATTGAGTAAGCTCGCAAATAGCGACGATTTAGTGGCCAGACCAGCCGAGACAGACGGGTTGGCCGAGTTTGAAGTTTCGCCTGACTTTGAGCGTTTTGACCAGAGGAACGATATGTTCACCCATGCGTTCTGGAATGAAACCGTACGCAGCACTGACACAGACGCGCTTTTTGCCAGCTACCGGATGGATGCTGAACCGCGCCGCGGTGAAGGGTTTAGCCAAAAGGACTTTGCACTGCGCAATGCCGCCTGGCTGATCAGCGATATAATTTCTAACAGGGGGCCGCTGAGGGCAAGCGTGAGGGCTTTCAGGCCGTCATCGACAATGACACGCCTGTGGTCCCAATCCAGGTTGATCTGAGCACGCCTGCGCAGGAAGCTAGGGAAATAAAAAGCATAGCCAAGCTGTTTGCTGCAGATCTAGTGGGCATTACCGAAATTGACGCGCGCTGGCACTGTTCTCAACGCCCTGATACCCGCGATATGCAACCCGTTCCAAATGGTTTGCCTGAGAGGTTGCGCCATGTAATCGTGATGGCCCATGCAATGGATTTTGATCTGGTTGGGACCTATCCAAGTGTGTTGGCGGGTGCCTCTACGGGGCGTGAATATTGGCATGAAGCTGCGATTGTGATGCAATTAGTGGCCGATATTCGCAATCTTGGATATCAAGCCGTCGCCTCAATGAACGACACAGCGCTGGTCATTCCCTATGCGATCAAGGCGGGTTTGGGGGAATACGGGCGCAATCAGATGGTGCTGACGCCGGAATTTGGCCCAAGGGTGCGGTTCTCAAAAATCTTCACCATTTTACCGATAGTGAGCGATACGCCGCGTGATCTGGGATTGAGCAGTTATTGTCAAAATTGCACGGCCTGTCCGGTGGCTTGTCCCCCCGAAACGTTACCTTTCGGGGCACCTGACTTTGGCCAAGAGGTGGCCGCTGGTAGTGTCTCGACCCAACGGGGCGTCAAGAAATGGTCAGCCAATTGCGAGGCCTGCTTTGGTTATTGGGCAAAACTCAAAAGCGATTGTGCGATCCGCATGCGGGTCTGTCCGTTCAACCGCCGCTATGACCGAGCTGCCGACTTGATCTGGCGTTGGATGGCAACAGGGCAAGCTGGCCCCACAGGGCGCAAACTGCCACAATGGTGGGACCGTCAGCGTGGCAAACGGGTGCGATTGCGGCCGCGTGACTGGTGGGCGCGCGCCAGATCAGGCTGAGCACGATGCCCCACCCAAAACGCAGAATTTCGCGCAATGGGGGTGGTTCAATGCGACATCACGTTCTGCCTCTTGCAAGGTCTCACCCAATTCGAACTCAGGTGAATAGGGCAGCAGGGTGCAGGCAAGAACGGCGAGTTTTTTGGCACCCTTGCGCTTGACGACCATGCGCGAAGACGAACACATAACTGAGCTTGGTTTCTTGTTTAAGATCGTCCAGCAGTCGGTCGTAATTTCTGGAACGTCAATGGTTTCGTCCATCTCGGGGAATAAAACAGTTTCACTGGAAGAAAAAGCATCGATGGCATAGCCCCGCGTGCGGTAAAGGGTGTCATAACCTGCCCGTGATGCCGTGTCGGTTTCATCCCATACAGTGCGACCGGCGACCGCCATTTTCAGACCTGCATCACGCAACCAGTCCATACCTTTCAGGGTGATCTGAAAACTTCCATCTCCGCGTTCTTTGTCGTGTAATACTGCTGACCAGTGATCGACAGAAACTCGCAGGGTTAACTTTTTGGGGTATGCGGCATTCAACCGAATAAGACCTGCCATCATTTTGGGCCGCATCATTGGGCGCATCGCGTTTGTCAGGATCAACACATCATATCCGCTGGCTAATGCTGCCTCAGCCATATCGATCATTTCGGGGTTCATAAACGGCTCACCGCCGGTAAAGGCGATTTCACGCACACCCCAGTTTCGGCTTTCAAGCTGGCGCAGATATTCCTGCATCTCAGCGGTCGTGATATACACCAGTGCATCATTTGTGGGGCTGCTCTCAATATAGCAGTTTACGCATTCGATATTGCATAGCGTCCCGGTGTTGAACCACAGGGTTTCGGGGTGGGTCAGGGCAACGGTGGCACGTTGGTCACCTTTGGCGGTCCACTGCGGGTCCTGAAATTTCTGTGGGTCTTGTGCGTCTTTCATCTGGTACTCTCTTCTTTTTCCAATGGCTAAGGCCCGCAGAGGTGAAAGAAAAGGGTTGGTGAAAGATGCCACGCCATTGTGAAGCGTTGGGAGTTTGCTAGACTTGTGAAGAGTTGCGTTGTATCCGCGTATCTGAACATGCTTGTTAGCGCTAACAAATCCGCGCAAATGCGGTAGGAGAGATCATGGTTTCACGCGTTATTCCAGTTGAGGCGTTTGATCTGGTAATTTTCGGGGGCACCGGTGATTTGGCGCGTCGCAAGATCCTGCCGGGTCTGTTTCGGCGGTTTTGTGCGGGGCAGATGCCCGAAGATGCTCGCATTATTGGTGCTGCGCGAACTGATCAAGACAGTGCTGCGTGGCGTGAGACGATCGGTCAGGCGCTTAATGAATTCGTCCCTGATGAGTCCAAGGACAAGGCCAACGTCGCTGCATTTCTGGAGCGGTTGAGCTATGTTCCTGTCGATGCGCGTGGTGAAGGTGGCTGGAGCGAGCTTGCCGCACAGATGCGCGATGGCATGATCCAGGCCTTTTATTTCTCGGTGGCACCCGGTTTGTTTGGTGATCTGGCGGAACGTCTGCATAATTTTAAGATAGCCCGCGCAGATGCCAGAATTGTTGTTGAAAAGCCGTTTGGCCGCGATCTGGGAACTGCCCAAGACTTGAACGCGACGCTGGCCCTGCATTTTGACGAACATCAGATTTACCGGATTGATCACTACTTGGGCAAAGAGACTGTTCAGAACCTGATGGCAGTGCGGTTTGCCAATATGTTGTTCGAGCCGTTGTGGAACGCGCAATACATCGATCACGTTCAGATCACGGTGTCTGAAGAGGTTGGCGTTGGTGGCAGGGGTGGCTATTACGACAAATCCGGCGCGATGCGCGATATGGTTCAAAACCATCTGATGCAGCTGTTGTGCCTGACCGCGATGGAACCGCCCGCGCAGTTTGAACCTGACGCCGTGCGCGATGAAAAGCTAAAGGTGATCCGCGCGTTGGATCCTGTTGCGGCCAGCGATATCGTGCGCGGGCAGTACCGCGTCGGCGCAAATCCGTCTTATCGCCAAGATGCCGAAAATCCGGACAGCCGGACCGAAAGCTACATCGCGATGCGGGTAAATATATCAAATTGGCGCTGGAAGGGCACACCGTTCTATCTGCGGACCGGCAAACGCCTAAAGGCGCGCAGCTCTGAGATTGCCGTGCAGTTCAAGGCCACGCCACACAGTATTTTTGGTCCAGACTCAGGCGGTGCCCCCAATGTTTTGGTGATTCGCCTGCAGCCTGACGAAGGCATCGATCTGCGCGTGACGATCAAAGAACCGGGCCCGGGTGGCATGCGCTTGATGGATGTCCCACTTGATATGACATTCGCCGAAGCGCTTGGGGATGAGGCCTCTAATGTGACTGAGGCCTATGAGCGTTTGATCATGGATGTGATCCGTGGCAATCAGACGTTATTTATGCGCGGTGATGAGGTTGAGGCAGCATGGCGCTGGACCGATCCGATTATTGCGGGCTGGACCGATCGCGGCGATGTGCCGTTGCCGTATGACGCCGGCGGCACTGGGCCAGAGGACGCGCTGATGTTGTTGCACAAAGACGGTCGGCGCTGGCGCGAGGTGCGCAGCTGATGGAGTTTATTGAGTATCCAGACCGCGATATGATGTTTTTGCAGTTAGCAGATCGGATCACCAGTGAGTTGGGTGATTGTTTGCGTTTGCATGAAACGGCCAGTTTTTGTGTCCCTGGGGGCACCACACCCGGCCCAATTTTTGATGTCCTGTCCGAGGTGAACCTTGATTGGGACCGGGTCTCAGTGTTTTTGAATGATGAGCGGTGGGTTGGCGAAGACAGCCCGCGATCTAATACCGCTCTGTTGCGCAAACACCTTTTGACAGGCAAGGCGGCTTCGGCCCATCTCGTGCCGCTTTATTTGCCCACACCGCAGCCTGAGGACGCCCTAGAGGCGTTGATCGCCGGGTTTGAGGATATCTTGCCGATCTCGGTCCTGTTGCTGGGGATGGGGGCGGATATGCACACAGCTTCGCTGTTTCCCGGCGCCGATAATCTTGAGGCCGCTTTGGACGACAAGGCACCGATCTTGATGGCGATGCGGGCCAACGGCGCTGATGAGCCGCGGATTACCTTGACCGCGCCGGTTCTGAAGGACGCGATGAGCATACATATCGTCATCACCGGGGCTGAGAAACGCGCGGCACTTGAACGTGCGGCGCATCTACCTGCCAGTCAGGCACCTGTTCGGGCCGTCTTGGGCAACGCTGTTGTCCATTGGGCTGAGTGACCAAACTCATAAAATCGAAATTCGGCAAGAGGGGCAGTGTGCCATGCAAATCTTTGACGATCTGAAAACCCATTATGCAGCAAAATCTGGGCGCAGTATTCTGGACCTGTTTGAGGCACCAGATCGCGCGGCGGAATATTCGCGCAGCTTCGGCTCACTGCTGCTTGATTTTTCAAAGACGCATATCGATGCTGCAGCCTTATCGCTGCTGATTGAGTTGGCGCGTGTCAAACGGGTTGAGATGCGCCGTGAGGCGATGTTCACCGGGCAAAAGATCAATGAAACCGAAGGGCGCGCAGTGCTTCACACAGCCCTACGCGCGCCCGACGGTGTCGTTGAGGTTGACGGCGAAAACGTGATGCCGGGAATTTTGGCAACTCGCGCGCGAATGGTTGAATTTGCCAATGCGGTCCGTTCTGGCGCAATTGCCGGGCAGGGTGGCCGCTATACCGATGTCGTCAATATCGGCATTGGAGGATCTGATCTGGGGCCAGCAATGGCGACTTTGGCATTGGCACCATTCCATGACGGCCCGCGCGTGCATTATGTCTCAAATGTTGATGGTGCGCATATTGCCGACACGCTGGTGGGTCTTGATCCAACACGCACCATGATCATCGTGGCCTCTAAGACCTTTACGACCATTGAGAGCATGACCAATGCGCGAACTGCACGCGACTGGATGGCCAAGCAGGTCACAACGCCCGCCCAGCAATTCGTGGCCCTGTCATCGGCCGTTGATAAGACGGGCGCTTTTGGTATTCCACAGGCGCAGGTCTTTGGCTTTGAGGATTGGGTCGGTGGACGCTATTCGCTTTGGGGCCCGATCGGGTTGGGTGTCATGCTGGCGATCGGTGCTGAAAACTTTGAGGGTTTTCTGTCCGGTGGCCACACGATGGATTTACATTTTCAAGAGGCGGATTTGCCTGACAACTTACCAGTGATTTTGGCGCTGGTGGGGATCTGGCACAACCAGATTTCCGGTCACGCGACCCGTGCAGTTTTGCCATATGATCAACGGCTTACGCGGCTTCCGGCATATCTTCAACAGCTAGAAATGGAAAGCAACGGCAAGTCGGTGGCGATGGATGGCAGTGACCTTCCGTTCAACAGTGGCCCCGTGGTTTGGGGGGAACCGGGTACAAACGGCCAGCACGCGTTTTATCAGCTAATCCATCAGGGCA
>JBLHOS010000031.1:0-31322 GCA_047623825.1 Paracoccaceae bacterium
GGATTTTTTGACGGCGACAAGGCGGACTGAAATTGGGCACTGGCCAGTCTGGCCTGGCCAGCTCAACCAAGCTTTCGGCAAAACCTGTTGTCTGCCGAAGCACCATTCCAAATAACACTTTTAGCGTCAGACAGGTTGGGATTGCAGCATCGCTGTAGGCTTGTTGACGGCCACGCTTGCCGCTGGGTTCTGGCACATCGTGGGATTGACAAAATCGTCAGGGCTGTGTTGCGACTAGGCCAGCTCACCGTCTTGTAGCCTGAGGGGTATCGGCTTGCTAATGCGGTCAAGCTAGCAGGCCAGGTTCACAAGGTTCATCTCGGAAAACGGTTTGTGCAACAAGGCCCCTTGGAGTCATCCAAGGCCTCCCACCAAATTTGTGCAGCATAGCACCATGCCTATTGAGGCAGCCGTCATGATCGATGACTTTGCCACATCGTGTAGATCCCCGATGCGACGATAAGGGCAGCCCCCAGCAGGATCATTGGGGTCGGGCGTTCCTCAAACAAAAAGACGCCCAAGAACAACAGAAAGACCAGTCGTGAATACCGAAAAGGTGACACGATCGAGACCGCGGTTGACCGGATCGAGGCAATCAGCAGTAAATAACCCGCCGCGCCAAATCCGATCATGGCGATGACGTATCCCCAATTCGGGTCGGCGGGGATCAGGCTGCCTTGGGTCGACAAGCACCAAAAAATTGCGAACGGCATGGCGGCGGCCATCGTATATGTGGCCAACCGGGATGAGGCCATGCCTGCCGGCGTAAGTCGGGTCGTCAGATCGCGTCCCGACAGGCCCACCATGGCAACCAATGCCCACAAGACAGAAACCTGAAAACCATCAGCGCCGGGTTGGATGATCAGCAAAACCCCACAAAAACCGACGGCAATCGCGGCCCATTGCCTCCAACTTACACGCTCATCCAAAAACACCACGGCGCCGACCGTAACCACCAGCGGTGTGGCCTGAATGATGGCACCAACCGTTGACAGCGGCGCCGTCGCCAAGGCCAGCACAATCCCAAAAGCTCCCATCATTTCTGTCACATAGCGCACCAGCAAAATCGAGGTGAAGGCATCGCGGCTAAACAAGACTTCACCCTGACTTTTTGCCAACACCGCAAAGACGATCCCGCCGCCACCCATTAGAAAAAACGTCGTATGGGCGGGTGACATGGTGCCTGACGCAAGTTTGACAAACACGTCCGTGCCGGCAAAAAAAGCCATAGATATGATCATCAGGGCAATGCCGCGGACATTCTTTTCGGCAAAGGTGCTCAATGGGTTCTCCAGATCGATTTGGGAGACAGCTAAGCGCAAAAACTGACAGGCGATAGCCCTGACATTTAAGCGGCAGCTCTGACGATGCATTTGGTCGAGGATGAGCCAGATTGTTAAATGCATTCGAGAATTACGTTCGCGGTCATTGATGCGACAGCATCGTTCAACGCTTCCTCTGGCCAAAATCAGCAAACCGCCCGTTTTGCGATATTCTTAAGACCTCATGGCTACGGTGGATTGATCTTTACCAAGCTATGAGTGCGAATGTCTGATCATCCCCGCCTGAGCCTTTGCCCCAATCGAGGTGCCTTGATATTCGCAGCTCTTTTCAGCGTGTTTGTGAACCTGCTGATGCTTACGGGGCCGCTTTTCATGTTGCAGGTCTATGACCGGGTGCTGGCCAGCCGGTCTGAGGCGACTTTGATCGCGTTATTGGTGCTGGTTGCAGGGCTATACGGCGCGATGGCGGTGTTGGACTTCGTGCGCGGACGTATCGGCGCGCGCATCGGAGCGCAGTTGCAGACCCGGTTGGACGGAACTGTGTTTGCCGCTGTCCTGCGAGCACCACTTGGATTGTCGCGTCAGGCGGCAACGGGATTGGCGGATCTCGAAAGCGTTCGCAGGTTTTGCTCGGCCCCCGTCGCCTTTGCGATCTTTGACGCGCCGTTTTCACCACTGTTCATTGTGGCAATTTTTGTCTTTCATCCGTTGTTGGGCTGGTTGGCGGTGGCGGGGGGCGGTGTGTTGCTGATGATCTCAGCATGCAATCAATGGGCCAGCCATAAACCCGGCGGATTGGTTGCGCAAACGTCGGCCGGTGCCACGCAAATTGCAGAGCAGATCAGAACACAGCCCGAAACGATCCGGAGCCTTGGTATGACGGCACCAGCAATCACCAGATGGCAGCGGCATCGCGGCGCCGCGCTGGATGCTGAGATGGTACTAAGTGATCATAACGGTGGCTTTGGATCGCTGACCAAGGCGATACGCTTGTTTCTGCAGTCGGCGATGCTGGCGCTTGGTGCGTGGCTCGTCTTGCAAGAGCAGTTGACGCCTGGTGCGATGATTGCAGCCTCGATCCTGATGGGACGCGCGCTTGCCCCGATTGAGCAGATTATTGGTGGGTGGGCATCAGTCGCGCGTGCGCGACGTGGCTGGCGGTCGCTGAGCGAGCTGTTGAGCCAAGCACCGGAACCTGCGCCCCGCACCCGATTGCACCGGCCAAACGCCCGGTTGAGTGTGACAAACCTGACAGTGCTGTCGCCCAATGATCGCAGTCAGGTTCTGGGTGACGTCACCTTTCAGGTTGGCCCGGGCCTAGCCTTGGGTGTTGTGGGCGAAAGCGCGTCAGGCAAATCTAGCTTAGCCCGTGTGCTGACAGGGCTGTGGCGTCCAGTCGCTGGTGCGGTTCGGCTGGACGGCGCAGCGTTAGAACATTTTGGGGAGGAAGATCTTGCACAACATGTCGGATATTTGCCTCAGGAAGTCGTGCTGTTTGACGGGACGCTTTCGGAAAACATCGCCCGGCTTCAGCCAGATCCAGATGCAGCAGAGATCATCAAAGCGGCCCAAGCGGCTGGTGCCCATGAGATGATCCTTAGCCTGCCCGATGGTTATGACACTGCAATCGGCGCAGGTCTTACCCGGTTATCGGGCGGCCAAAAACAGCGGATTGGATTGGCCCGCGCCCTTTACGGGGACCCGGTAGTGCTGGTTCTTGACGAGCCAAATTCCAACTTGGACGCAGCGGGCTCAGCGGCGCTGAATGATACGATCCGGACCCGAAAGGCCGCCGGCCAGATTGTGATCGTTATGGCGCATCGGCCCGCTGCAATCGCTGAATGCGATCTTATCTTGATGTTGCGTCATGGGCGCGTTGCGGCCTTTGGCCCGCGCGAAGAGGTATTGCGAAAAATAGTCAAGAATCACGCTCATATCGCCAGCGATACCGGCGTTGGAGGTGTTGCGTGAGCGCGCGTTGGTCGATGTCGAGATATACTTGGACCGGACTCATCACCGTCGCACTATTGATCGGCGGCATCGGCGCTTGGGGCAGCCGGGCGATGCTGGCGGGCGCCGTCATTGCATCCGGTCATCTAGAGGTTGAGGGTCGGATCCAAGTGGTGGAGCATCCTGATGGCGGGGTTGTGTCCGCAATCTTGGTCCGGGAGGGCGATGTGGTTGAGGCCGGTGAGGCGTTGCTGCGATTAGACGGCAGCAGTCTGCGTTCAGAACTGGCGATCTTAGAAGGGCAGCGAACTGAGATCATGGCCCGCTCACTTCGACTTCAAGCAGAGCGGGATGATGCTGGGGATTTGGAATTTGGTGCGGATCTGCAACCGCTTGCGGCAGGGGATAACGGGCTGAACCAGATCCTTCTGGGTCAACGAAGGCTCTTTTTGGCCCGCCTTGAGACCTTTGACGAGACACTGCGGTCGCTGCGTGAGCAGCAAGATCAGATCTGGGCTGAAATTGACGGACAAAGTGCCCAAATCGCATCTGTTGAGCAGCAAATTTCATTTATCGAGATCGAACTGGTGAATATGCAAAGCTTGCTTGACCGTGGTCTGACCTCAGCCTCACAAGTGCTGATATTGCGGCGCGAACAGGCGCGTTTGACTGGAACCCGCGGTGAAACCGTCGCAGCGATCGCGCGCAATCGAGGTGCGATTGCCCAACTGAATACCGAACGATTACGTCTGTCTGCGACGCGGCGCGAACACGCAGAGACCGAGTTGGGAGATTTGGCGGTTCAACTGGCTGAGTTGCAGGAACGGATTGGCCCGGCACAAGAACGCCTCGCACGGGTGGATCTTCGCGCCCCGATGGCAGGCATAGTGCATGACCTGCAGATTACCTCGCTGAACGCGGTGCTGCGTCCGGCAGAGCCCGTCCTGTATGTCGTGCCAACCGGTCAAGAAATGGTAATTGCGGCCCGGGTTGATGCGCTGCATGTCGATGCAGTGTTTGTGGGCCAACCTGCGGCGCTGCATTTCACTGCCTTTCAATCGCGTATGATGCCAGAGATTATCGGCATCGTACGACGCATCTCACCTGATGTATTGACTGATCCACGGACCAATCAACTCTACTACTCGGTATACATAGATACGAGCCCGGATCAGTTGGTCCGTCTGGGCGACGTGACTTTGGTACCTGGCATGCCGGTAGAGGCGTTTATTCAAACCGGCGCGCGAACGCCGCTGAACTACCTATTGCGCCCGCTGACCGACTATTTTGCACGGGCATTCCGCGAGGAGTGATGCGGGGGTTTCGGGCGCCGCGTTCGCCAACATGGCATTTACCATAAGATAGATTGCCGATCCGTCCCATGTATCCACGAAGGCCCCTTGACGACCAGTGATTGCAGGCTGACCGTAGTCATGAATTATTATGTAAGAGGAGTGATGATCATGCGACGACTGGGGCAGATTTTGAGCGTGGCGTTGATTGGGATTTTGCCGGCAGGAATGGGCATTGCGCAGAAGGCCATCGAGACAACAAGTGGAACCTGTGTGATCACGGTTGAGGGCCTTTGGCTGGACAGCTTTCCAGTCACAGCCAGCACTGATGGTGTCTGTGGACAAGCCGATGTGACCCTGATCGTCAACAACCGGGACGGCGAAGTTTTGTTGAGCGAGACGCAAGCCCCGAGCAGCCTTTTTGGGTTCTACGAGGTGAACACACCCGAAAGAATGACGATGGCCTTGGAAGAATGGATTGGCTTCAATACCTCAAGCACGACAACGGGCACCTTGCCAGATTGGATTGAGGGCGAAGCCGCGCCCGTCGCCTCGGAATTTCCGTTTTATGTAGATGACCGCGTAAACCACCGGACTTACATCTCCATCAGAAGCCAAGATATGCCTATGATCTGCTTTGTGCAGGGCATGGAAAGCTCTCGCTGCTTGGCCAGTGATCCAGAGATGCTGACGTTGAAACTCGTTGGTGTTCAAAGCTTTCCCGGTTAGGGAAAAAGACAAATGCTTGAAGGAACGACAGGTGAGCTGATCAGGTGCAGCCCCTTGGAGGCAGGATGAAGCGCTACATACCTTTGCTGCAATGGGCGCCAAACTATTCGCGCCAGGCACTGTCGAATGATCTGATTGCGGCCTTGATTGTGACGATCATGCTGATCCCGCAATCCTTGGCATACGCGTTGTTGGCGGGGTTGCCGCCCGAGGCGGGGCTTTATGCGTCGATTGTGCCGATCTTACTTTATTCGGTATTTGGAACCAGCCGGACGCTGGCTGTTGGGCCTGTTGCGGTTGTGTCGTTGATGACTGCGGCGGCTGTTGGCACTGTGGCTGAGGCTGGAACCGCAGGCTACGCCGTTGCGGCGCTGACGCTTGCGGCAATGTCCGGGACCATATTGTTGTTGATGGGCATTTTTAAACTAGGTTTTTTGGCCAATTTTCTGTCGCACCCGGTGATCGCAGGGTTCATCACCGCCTCGGGCATTCTAATCGCGGCCAGCCAGTTGAAACATCTGCTTGGGATCACCGCTGAAGGCCATAACCTAGTTGATATTGTCGCGTCGTTGGGTACCCATCTGGGTGACGTCAATTGGGTCACCCTTGCGCTTGGCGTCGGGGCCACTGGATTTCTGTTTTGGGTCCGAAAGGGGATGAAGTCTGCCTTGACCAATGCGGGAGTGGGCAATCGTGCTGCTGATGTTTTGACCCGTGCGGGGCCGGTTCTGGCGGTCGCTGTGACGACTGCGTTGGTCTGGGGGTTCGATCTGGATGGGCAGGATGTCGCGATCGTCGGCAGCGTTCCGCAAAGCTTGCCACCGCTGACCATGCCTTCGACCTCATTGGATCTGATCCGCGCGCTTATTATGCCTGCGATCCTGATCTCGGCCATTGGGTTTGTTGAATCCATATCAATCGCCCAGACACTTGCTGCAAAAAAACGCCAGCGGATTGATCCCAATCAAGAATTAATCGGTCTGGGTGCCGCAAATCTTGGGGCGGCCTTTACCGGCGGTTACCCAGTAACAGGTGGATTTGCCCGGTCGGTGGTCAATTTCGATGCAGGTGCTGAAACGCAGGCCGCGGGTGCCTTTACCGCCATCGGGTTGGCGATCGCGGCCTTGGCGTTGACGCCGTTGGTATTTTTCTTGCCCAAGGCGACGTTGGCCGCAACGATCATCGTAGCGGTCCTGTCGCTGGTCGATTTTTCGATCCTTCGGCGCAGTTGGGATTATTCCAAACCAGATTTTGCCGCTGTCGCCGCAACGATCCTGCTGACCCTTGGGTTGGGTGTTGAGGTCGGCGTGTCCAGCGGAGTGATCTTATCAGTTCTGCTGTTTTTGTACCGGACGTCGCGGCCCCATATTGCCGAGGTGGGGCTGGTTCCTGGCACCCAGCATTCGCGCAATATCAACCGGCATGACGTTCTGACAGATCCCAAGGTCCTGACTATCCGGATCGATGAAAGCCTCTATTTCGCAAATGCGCGATTTTTGGAGGATTTCATTTATGATAGGGTCGTTGGCGACTGCCCAATCGAGCATGTCGTTTTGATGTGTTCAGCCGTTAATGAGATTGATCTGAGTGCGCTGGAATCGCTGGAGGCCATCGCCCATCGATTGAAAGAACTGAGGATCACGTTGCACTTGTCGGAGGTGAAAGGCCCCGTCATGGATCGGTTGGCGCAAACCAACTTTTTGCAAGAGTTGAGCGGTCAGGTCTTTTTGGCGCAATATGATGCACAGCGAACCCTGTCTGCGCAATTAGTTGAACCAAATTCGCCACCCGATGATCACGTCTGATCCGCATCTTTCACAAAACTGCGAGCGGGGGTCCTAGAAAGGCAATGTTCGGTTACGAGTAGTGCAACGCTCTCAAACCAAAGGGTTACGTCCAATGAACCGCCTGATAATTTCTGCAGTTTTTGCCAGCCTTGTTCCTTTCACTTCATTGGCGGGTGAGCAATTTATTGATGAGACGACATTTGCCGTTTCTGGCTATGACGTCGTAGAATATTTCATGCTGGAGCAAAGCCCATTGGGCGTTCCGCAACTCGCAGGTGTGCCCGGTCTCGCTAATATCACCGCAGAATATAACGGTGCGACCTTTGCCTTCTCGTCAGAGGAAAATCGGGACGTCTTTTTGGTGGACCCCGCCGCCTATGTTCCGCAATACGATGGCCATTGCGCCTATGGCGTCGCTCAGGGTGGCAAGGTTCCCGGTAATCCGAACCTGTGGCGGATCGTCGATGGGGAACTTTTTCTCAACATCACCGAAGCTGTTGCTGGTTTCTGGGAGGTGGACATTTCCGGCAACCTGCAACAGTCGCAGATCAATTGGACAACCATCGAAAGCATGCCGGCCTCAACCCGGACCATCCCACAATTCACGTCTGCAGCACCTTTGACAAACGGTGGGTGAGATGACGGATCAGCCCCAATCCAACCGCGCCGCGCGCCCAAACCGGCGGATCGTCGTTTGGGGTGGAGTTGCCATAGCCACGGTTGCGGCCGTCTATAGCCTTAGTCCCATGGTTGCGCCTGCAACCGAGTTGAGCCTGACACCGGATGAGGCACATCAGCACGCTACCGCGCAAGAGATCTTGTTGATTGATATTCGCCGTCCTGATGAATGGGACCTGACGGGCATCGGCCAAGGGGCTGTGCCGCTGGATATGCGGCGTGACGATTTTACTTCAGCACTGCGTGAATTGGCCGGTGACGATCTTGGTCGCCCGATCGCGCTGATCTGCGCGCGCGGTGTGCGGTCGCGCCGCCAGTCGGCCCAAATGATTGAGGCTGGATTTATGCAGATCATCGATATCCCCGAAGGGATGCTGGGCTCAGGTTCAGGGCCGGGATGGCTGGCGCGCGGTTTGCCGATTTATCCATATGAAAGCTAATGAAACGCGAAGGGGCGACTGACAGTGTGGAAATTTAGATATCTTCTTTCGCTGATCCCGTTTCTGGCTGCAATCAGCCCAGCCTCTGCGATGTGCCTGGACAACGACGCCGCCTGTGAGGTCGAATTGGGCACCTACAACATTCAACGCCCCGCTGATGTTGAGGGGCCGGTTCCCGCGGTCTTGTTTATCCATGGTTACGGCGGCAGCGGCATGGGCGTGATGCGCAATTCAGGCATGATTGATGCGATCTTGGCGCGCGGCTATGCGGTGATTTCGCCAGATGGGATGCTGATGGATGGGCGAAATGGGCGTAGCTGGTCGTTCAACCCGCTGTTTGCGATGCGCCGGGATGAGGTGAGTTTTATCCAATCGGTCCGTGATGATGCCAGTCAGAACCATGGGGTCGACGTTGATCAAATCTTGATGGCCGGGTTTTCCATTGGTGGGTCTTTGACCTCTTATTTGGCATGCTCAACCCCGGATGCCTTTGCGGCCTATGCGCCGATTAGTGGTGGCTTTTGGCGGCCCCAACCCGAAGAATGTGCGGGTCCTGTGCGGTTGTTTCATACCCATGGTTGGACAGACGGTACCGTTCCGCTAGAGGGCCGCGTATTGCGGAATGCTGAGCTGGACGGCGTGTCGGTTGAGGTCGCACAGGGCGATATCTTTCGCACAATGGAGATTTGGCGCAGCACCAACAATTGCACCCAATACCGTGCCGATGATTTTGCGATTGAGGGATATTATTGGCGCCGAAGCTGGGAGCGGTGCGAGGACGGCAGCGCGTTGGAACTCGCTCTGTTCCCCGGCGGCCATATCATTCCGCAGGGCTGGGCCAAGATGGTGCTGGATTGGTTTGAGGCGCTTTAGCCGGGCGGTCGTATTATTCAGCCGGAAACTTTTGGCCCAGCAATGGATCAAGCAAGATTTGAAGACGCTGACGTTCTGAGCGGGCGCGCGTAACGATGCGCGGCTCTGACAGGCTTTGCGGGGTTTCCAGACGGAACCCGCCGCGCGCGTATTTCGAAAGATCGATACCACTAAGCATCGACAACGGCAGCGCGCAAATCAGGCTGGCTGCGATTGGGATCAGCCAAAGTGTGATCAATCCGCCAACAATACCGGTCACCAGCAAAATGCCGACGATACTTTCCAAGGCATGAAATTTCAGAAGATGGGTAAATCCATAGCTCCCGCCCTGGCGCTGTTGTGGGGTCCAACTGACGCGCAGGCCCAGTATGCTGCGCAAAACCGCCAAGCTTTGTTGCACCATCAAGATTGGCGCGTAGGCGATCGAGACCACAACCTCAAAACAAAAGGCAGTCAGAAATTGAAGATTGCCGCCATAGATCGCACGCAATTTTGGACTGATTGCAATAGCAACTGTGCCCATGACTTTTGGTGCCAGTAACATGGAATACATAAATAAAAGAAAGATTAAGCTGTCCCATTGGCTCATCTCAGGCCAGTCCGGGAATAGTGGATTGGTCGCGTTGAAATAGCTTAGAACGTTAGTCTCACTGTTGCGCCCCAATAGGGCCCAGATCGCCAATAGGGCAAACCAAGCGGGTGACAGCAGATAGCTGGCGGCCCCGTGAAACAGATGAAACCGAGAGATCGGGTGAAACCCGCGCGTCGCCAGAAGCCGAAGGTGTTGCATATTGCCTTGGCACCAACGTCTGTCTCGCAAGACATAATCCACCAAGGTTGGCGGCGTCTCTTCAAAGCTGCCGTCGGTTTGCGCTAAGAAACGGACAGTCCAACCGGCACGTCTGAGCAGTCCGGCCTCAACAAAATCATGTGACAGGATTAAGCTTTTGGTGCCGCGCAATCCTACCAGATGCGGCAACCCCGCCGAGGCCGCAAACGCGTGCGTCCGCATGATTGCATTGTGACCCCAATAATTCGCCTCTTGCTGCGACCAGCGGGCCAATCCTTCTGACAAAAGCCAACCATAGGCGACGTTGGAAAACTGCTGAACCCGGGCAAAAAGGGACACTGCACCGATTAACCGAGGGCATGATTGGATCAATCCGGCCTCTGGGTCGCGGGCAAGTTCATCGGCCAGATTAAGGATCGCCTCACCGCTCATCAGACTATCAGCATCAAGGACCAACATCGCCTCATGTGCGGCCCCCCAATTCGCAATCCAATCGCCCAAATTGCCGGTTTTGCGGTCGATATTCAGCGACCGGCGGCGATAATAAACTGGGATTGCGGTTGGGGCCTCGATGCGCAAGGTTGCAAAGGCCTGTAATTCCATCTCTGCGATGGCAGGGTCTTGGGTGTCGCTGAGAATAAACAGCGTAAACCGCTCGGGATGGGGCAGATCGTCCAGATCGGCCAGCATCGCGGCGGCGTTGCCAAAAACGTCTGATGGGTTTTCGTTATAGATCGGAACCAGAAGGGCGGTACTCATGGGGGCCACGGGTTGGCCTAGTTGGCTGACGCTGCGCGCTTGGCGCAACACGCTGTAAATGCCCAAGGTCGCCGTACTAAGTGACAGGGCTACCCAAAAGAATGTGGCCGCGATCAGCCCCAAAACGACCAATTCCAAAACGGTCATACCGCCCGTTGATAGCCAGCCACCAACCGCAAAGATCAGCGCCGCTGTTGTCATAATTGCGGGGAGAAAGACAAACACGCGTAAAATCCAGACAGAGCGGAGCGTCCCGCTTGTGCGCTCCGACGCGCGCGGGTGCGGGCGGCCCAAATCCTGGATTGGCATCTGCAATGGCGCAAAGGGCGGCATCGCAAAGCTATGGTGATTAGCAGCCATCGTCATGCGGTCCACCGATATAGCCAAACTTCGCTCAACGGCTCACCGTTCAGTCGTAGCTGGACACGAAATTCAGCCAATTGAGTGTCGCCCGGCGTAAAGGTGAAGGCCAGCCTTGGCCCGCCGGTATCGGGATTGCGTTGCACGACACCGCTCGACACTTCGCCTTTGCTGCTGCGTATAAGTCTTTCGATCTGGGACAAATCTTCGGGCACGCCGGGGGCAGCCTCAAAATCAATAGCGACGATCAATCCACCTTCGGGCCGCCCGCCGATCCGCGTGTTCAGCACGCGCAGCGGACGGTTCGCCACCTCAGGCTCATGGCCCCAGGTCATTCGATATTCAAAGCCTAGCGCGCCCCCTGCTGCCAAAGGTTCAGCCGGGCGCCAATAGGTCACGATATTGTCATAAAATTCTAGGTCGGTCGGGATCTCAACCAAGGTCACGGCCCCTTGGCCCCAATCGCTAAGTGGCTCAATCCACAGGCTGGGGCGGCGATGATAGAGCGCCTCCAGATCCGCAAAGTCACTAAATCGGCGTTCGCGCTGCATCAGACCAAAGCCGATGGGTGCGTTGTCTGTGAAGGCACTGACCTGCAGGGCCTTGGGGTTGGCCAGTGGGCGCCACAACGTCTCACCGGCACCATTGCGGATCAACAGGCCGTCAGAGTCGTGCACCGCAGCGCGGAAGTCAGAAAAGCGATCCCGGATGGTTTCATCAAACAAGAACATCGAGGTCAGCGCGCCGAGGCCAAAATGGGTCATCTCTGTGCGTGCGAAAATCTGAGCCTCAACATCCATCACCAGATCTGTGCCCGGTCGGATATGGAACCGGTAGGCACCAGTGCAGCTTGGCGTATCCATCAGCGCGTGGATCACAACATCGTCGCGGTCTGGCGCGGGGCGTTCAATCCAGAATGTGGTGAACTCGGGAAACTCTTCGCCCGAGGGCTCGGCAGTATCGATTGCAAGACCGCGTGCCGATAGACCATAAATTTGCCCAGTTCCGATGCCGCGAAAATAGCTGGCGCCCTGAAAGACGGCAAATTCGGTAAAGATGCCGGGCTGTTCGAGTTCTGCACGTAGGCGCAGGCCAGAATATCCCTGCACGCCGTCGGCCCCTAAATCGGGAAACTGATCCGTGCGGTCAAAGACATTCAGATCAAATTGGACGCGTTGGGCCAGCCCATGATCAACTGAATAGATCTGGATGGGTCGCGGAAAATAAAGGCCGGGCGGGAACACATCAAGGCGGAGCGGTGTCTCAGTCCCCTCCCACAATGCATTGCGGGCATCGAACCAGATGGCGCGGTATTGATCATAGTCCAGATCGAGCCAGCCTTGCGGAACAGCCGCACGCGGCTCATAGGCTGATTGTGCCATAAGGCGGGCCCGCTCAATCACATCTTGCTGGGCAAACGGGTGTGGAGCACCCAGTTGTAGCCCCGGTTCCGCGTCTTGGGCAAAAGCGGCCCTTGGCAGGGCAGCGGCCGCTATCAGTGTCTTCAGGGCATCCCTGCGCAACATCAGATCAAGCCCTCCGTGCGCGCCAGGGTTGCGATTTGAACCATCCCGCACCATAGGCAATTGCGATTAGAATGGCAAAGCCGGTGGCGTTTACCAGGGTCATTGTCCAAACTGTCCGCCCCAATACATCAAAGGCCACACCCATCAGGCGCGCCAGAAACATTGAAGTTATGAAAATGGCGAGAGATTGTTGGCCGACCTTCATGATGATTGCCAATGTCGCGCGCCAAACCGATGCAAGCAGACTGGCCGTGTTGGGCGGCAACAGGCGCACGCCCTTGGGGCCGACCGCCACGTAGGCCAGATAGGCCAGCGCCAGAAAATGCACGTAACGCAGGATGCCAAAGTCAGTTTTCTGGATCAGTAGAACCCATTCGCCCCGCCAAACGCGGATCGCTTCAACTTCATTGATGATCCGAAAATAGGCCAGTGGCACGATGGCTAACACGATGACCAGTGCAAGGATCACAAGGCGGCGATCCACAGGAGGCGCCGGTATCCAGCCTGACATAAAGGCGAAACCCGTGAAAAAAATTAGTTGCCAACCAAACGGATTAAAGAACCACTCCCGGTTTGACCAAGGTTCCGCCGGAAGCCAGAGCGTGCCGGAATTGGCCCCAATCCAAACGATGATCACAAACGCAAACGCCGCGAGTTTGTGGAATTGCGCCAGTGCTATGACCAGTGGCATCATCGCCAAAACCACCAGATACATCGGCAGAATATCGAAATAGTTGGGGACATAGGTCAGCGTCAGCAAACCCATCAGGTTGACTTCAGCATTGTCGAAGAACGGGTGGAGGTTCAGCTGCCCGACATAATCGCGCGTGAAAAGTCCGGTCCCGTTCAGTGCGGCCATCGTCGCGGCGATCGCAACAAATAGGCCGATATGGGCCCAATAGACTTGCCAAACACGAAACGCGACGCGCGCGGTACCCAGGGGCAGGCCGCGTTCTCGGAAGACTTTGCCAAACGCGATGGCAGAGGCCATGCCAGAGCAAAAGACAAAGACCTCCGTCGCGTCAGAAAAGCCAAATCGGGCCGGGATCCACAGGGCCAGCCAATTGTTGGGGGCGTGGGCGATCAGGATGATGAACATCGTCATACCCCGAAAGAAGTCTAACCGCGGATCCCTGATCGCAGTAGCAGCCAAAGCATTCGCATTGATGCTAGGTTCGAACGATAGCGAAGCTGGATCGGCCAAAGTCATGTTGTCATGTTCTTTTTCATACTATCGGGCGCTGTCACTGTGCGGGGATCCCCAAAGCGTTCTGTCGGGCAGCTTCAATCATTTCGAAACGGCTAGAGGCAAATCGGTCACTGATCCCGGCACGTTGCTGACGACGGTCCAGAAGAATGTCTTCAACATCATCGTAATAGCCTGCGCGCAAGCCGGCATCTACTGTGATCCGCTCAAATACGTCGCGCTGTGCGTGGCTGCCGCCAACGGTTTTTATGCCAGCGCGTGCGGGGGCCAGATATTGAAAGGCCAGATCATAGCGCCCTTCGCCGAAGGCCGCCAACCCGTTGGCAGTGGCCAATCCGGGACCTGCAAAAATCTGGGCCATTTCGGATTTTTTGTTGACCGCATCGCCGCGAATACGTGACATCAGCGCGCTGCGTGCATCGCCACGATTGTCGCCACTTAGCGCCATCATGTAGTGCAGATCAGCAAACACAAGGCAGCCGTCACCGACACGGCTCTCGGAAAATTCTGCCAGTTCAATCCAACGATCTCCGACATTCACGCCTTCAAGCTCTAGCCTGCACAAAAGTGAGGTTGCATTGGCAATATCACGGTAGTCATCAGTTTTTTCATAGCGGATCTTTTCGTCATAAAGCGCCAGAACGGTTGCCGTGTCGCCAAGATCAAGGTGAAGCAATGCTTTGTGCCACCAGACATGATAGCGAAAATTGTTGCAGTTGGACCAAGCGCTGGCGTTGGCATCAATCAGTTTGATCCCCTCGGCGGAGCGGCCCGTCATGTCGTAAACATGGGCCACGGCATGCAGGCCCCATGCGTCATCATGGGCGTGCGTTAACCCCAAACGACCGACCGACTCGGCCAGTTTATAGTCGCCAGTTTCCTCAAGCGAAAAGGCATAGCAGCCAAGCGCGTAGCCTCGGCAGGCGTGATCATCGCCATGCGCGTCCAAAATTTGTTCAAGCGAGTGCCGCATGCCTTTCGCATCCCCAAGGATAAAGCGGATTAAGTGGGATACCTTGGCCGACAAAGTATCGCTTGGCGTTTGTTTAAGCGCGCGTTCCATTGCCGCGATCGCACCAGAAGGCTTACCCCCAAGCCACACATCCAAGGCCTCAACCCAGGCGCGTTCGCGCAGAGATGCCGGGCCACCTTCGGCAAGGCATTTATGGGCCTCGATGGCGGCTCCTTGTGCAACGGCAATCAGCTCCCGTCGGCCCATCATCAGTGAAAACAGTCCACGTGCTGCGTGGCCCATGGCAAAATCAGGGGCTTCGGTCAGAACCGCACCCAGATGGATCGGCGTTTCGGTTCCATGTGCCAGAAAGGCCAGAACCATCGCGTTCCAGTCCCGCAGCGCGTTCTGAGAGGTTAGGCTAACATGCGCGTCGCAGATATCCGTGGTCATCCAGCTTTCCGATCAAAAAAATCTTTCGATCTGAACGTTTAGCTGTTTTTTCGACCAGATCTAGACCGCCTGACGCTGAGCCACGAATACGTGAAGTCCTGTCATGATATTCGTGATCAAACAGAGCTGAATTGGGCAATTTGGCGCTGATGGCCGTTAGAGATGCGCAATTGTCAGGACCGTTTTGTTTCGGAATATTCAGCCAGAACTTCATCGGTATCTTGCCCGAATCGCGGGGGGGCAGCACGATATTGGATCGGCGTACGAGATAGCTTTAGCGGATTACCAAGGAGTTGGACCGAGCCGCCCACAACTCCCTCAGCAGCGACCGAGATGATCGTGTCGCGCGCCGCTGCCTGATCTGAACGTAAGGCCTGCTCAACCGTATTGATCGGTCCAACGGGAACTTTACGCGTCTCAAGCCCGGTGATGATATTGGCCATCGTATGTTGGGTCAGCGCGGGGGCGAGGATGGCTAGCAAGGCAATACGGTTCATGATCCGGGCGGGGTTGGTTTGATATGCTGGGTCTTTGGCCAGATCAGGCAGACCCAGAAAGTCGCAAAACCGGATGAATTGCGCGTCGTTGCCGACCGCGATGATGACATGGCCGTCGGCGGCCTCAAACACGTCGTAGGGCACGATGTTTGGATGGCCATTGCCGCGACGGGTGGGCACCTGACCAGAGGCCAGATAATTGGTGCCTTCGTTGACCAGCCAAGCCATCTGGCTATCGACCAGCGACAGATCAATCTGCTGGCCTTCGCCGGTGCGGTCCCTGTGGCGCAGGGCGGCAAGGATGCCGACGGCCGCGTACATGCCACACATCACGTCCGCGATGCCAACGCCGGTTTTCATCGGAACGCCGTCAGGCTCTCCGGTCAGGCTCATGATGCCGCCATATCCTTGGGCCATCAGATCATACCCCGGTTTGTCGCGATTGGGCCCGGTCTGGCCATAACCTGAGATTGAGCAGTAGATCAGCCCCGGATGCCGGGCCAGCAAGGTGGCCGCATCTAATCCGTATTTGACCAACCCGCCGGGTTTGTAATTCTCAACCACAACATCGGCCCGCGCGGCAAGATCGGCGGCGATCTTTTGCCCTTCAGGCATTGTCAGATCCACGGCGACCGATTTCTTGTTGCGGTTTGCCGCCATGAAATACGCGCTAAGATCGGTGTCGCCGCCGTCTGCGTCCTGCACATAGGGTGGCCCCCAACTGCGCGTGTCATCGCCGCCGGTCTTTGGGTTCTCCAGCTTGATAACCGTGGCCCCCAGATCGCCCAAAAGCTGGGTCGCTGTGGGTGCGGCAAGGATCCGGCTGAGGTCAAGTACCACCAGCCCGTCTAATGCCATTGGCGTGTCAGATGCGTCCGTCATAGGCGCCTCGCTCAATCACGGCTGCAATAACGCTGAACCGGTCGGCTGCCATTGCTGCACCCAGCGCGGCACGTAGCTCAGCGCGATCCGTCACAGTATACCCATCGCCACCAAAGGCTTTTCCGATCGCTGCGATGTCGTGCCGGGCGAAATCTACACCATGATTGTTCAGCTGGCGTTGGCGTTGCTTCAGCTCAATCAATGCAAGGCTGGCATCGACAAACACCACAAAGATCGTCCTCAACTTTAGCTCGGCGGCGGTTGCCAGTTCCCCGGCGACCATCAAAAATCCCGCGTCACCTGAGAAAGATACTACAACCCGGTCAGGCGCCGCAATCGAGGCGCCCATCGCCAGCGGAACGGCACAACCCATAGTACACAGTGCAGAGGACTGCATCAGGCCACGCGGCTCATGACAGGTCCACATTTGTGACAGTAAAATTCTGTGCGCACCGCTGTCGGCACTGGCCAGCGTGTTTGTGGGCAGCACTTGACGGCATTCATCGATGACTGCAGCAGGTCCCCAAACGTCGTCACTGGGAAAATCCTTGGCCAAACTGGCCTTGGCCGCGGCAACTTCGCCGTTTGCCCAGGTCGGCTGCGGCGCAACGCCACCCGACAATGCCGCAAGGGTCCCAGTGCAATCGGCGATGAAATTAAGGCTCGCTTGATGCATGTAGTGGTGATTGGGCGCGGCAGTGATGTCGATCACGGGGGTCACGCTTGGGTCCCACGGATCGCGCCAGCCCGTACGCATCTCTATCGGATCATAACCAACGCATAGGACAAGATCAGCGCGTGATATCAAAGGCAGAAGCGTCCTGTCGGCCAATGGCGACAGCCCGGCACCACCTAGGCATAATGCATGATCCTCGGGCATCAGGCCCTTGGCTTTGTAGGTGGTAATCACGGGGATGCCGTACCGCTCTGCAAACGCCGTAAGTGCAGGACCAGTGTTTGCATTCACTGCATCCACCCCGGCGATCATGATCGGGCGTTTTGCAGCGGCCAACCAGGATCTGGCCTGATCCAGATCTGGCCCGTCTGCGGGGGCAACCGGGCTGGCGGGCGGGCGCATGGGCCGGGCGGCATTGGGCACGACCTGATCGGCAACAGAGATCGGGACGTCAATATGGACGGGTCCGGGTCGCCCCTCAGTTGCGATAGCGATAGCCTTATCGGCGATCACGCCGCTGGCGGTGGCGTCCAGCGTAAAGCTGGCTTTGGTGATGGGCCGAAAGACTTGCGGCTGATCTAACACTTGATGGGTATAGGTCTGCGCCTCATCGGCATCGACAGCACCGGTCAGCACGATCAACGGCACCCGATCTTGCAGGGCGTTGGCGACGACATTGATACCGTTCAGCGCGCCGGGGCCGACGGTTGCAACCAGAATACCGGGCGCGCCATTTCGGTGATGCACGCCCTCGGCCATGAACCCTGCGGCGTTTTCATGCTTGGCCAGAACAAACTGAATGCCAGCTTTTTCCAATGCATCCACCAACGTTAATACCTCACCACCGGGCATGCCAAACGCATACCGGCAGCCAGCTTGAAACAATCGCTCTGCCAAAATATCAGCAGCCCGAAGGGGAAGATTTGTTTTTTGAGTTGCCATCGACAAGGACCTTTTTGGTGTCGTGTTCGCCCGAGTCATTCGGTGGCGCACGGTGCAAGACACATCCGCGTGCGCCTAGCCCATTTTATTGAATGTGTACGGAATGTCACGCGGCATGCAGTGCCTGCGGCGGTCCGGTGTGCATCTCATACAGATTGACGCAGGCTGGTTACATCCCTGCGGGAGTTTTGACCTTAACCTCAGCTGCGAGCGTTCTACGCGGCTGAGGGGCCATCGGACCAGCGCATTATTTTTCAAGAGACGAAGTATGAAAAGTAATTGATTATTATCAATAATCCGGAATTATGGAATAAGGCTTGTCCGTTTGAGACCTTTGACGAATTGAGGTGGGTCAACGATGAGATCTACCATATCGCTGAGGGCTACAGCGCAGATATCTTGTTGCTTTGGGGCAATCGGATCACGGCCGATGCGCCAGAGTTCGAGGTGATGAACCAAACCGTCGAGGCGTAGCTACAACAATTTGGCTATAACAACGACTATGTCGTATTTGCTGAGATTGAGCTCGGTCGCGGTCAGCTTTATGTCAACCATGAATACACCAAGGAAAGAGTGATATTCTTGGGCCTTGGTCGTCAGGATAATCAAGATTTCGTCGGAATAACCAAGGCACTGATCGATGTTAAAATAGCTGCCCATCGTTGAGATCGTCAAGGATGGCGATGGCCGTTGGCAAGTTGTGTGTGATGGCCCGCAAAATCGCCGTTTCACCCCGTTGACCTTTTCTGGATCGGCTGCGGGCCACGGCGGGATGAAAACTAACGACGAACCGGACGGAATGGCAGTAATCGGCACGATCGACACCCGGCTTGTGGCGGATCCGTTGGGGGCGACACCCATGGACAGACCCGAAGATGTGCAGGCGTGCGGCGATGGAGCGGTATTTGTGATGTTGACCAACAACTCACGCCGATCACCCGAACAGCTTGACGGCCCCCCCGACCCAAAAGCAACTTTGGCCACATCCGGCAGATCAATGAAGATTGCGGCGCCTATGCCGCGACAATCGGTAATGGGACATCGTCGTGCAATGTGGTGATCCGGCTATCGCAGAGGTGGGTGCCGTCTGAAACCCCTAGACCTCCGCGCATAGCTGGTTTGGCCCCCTGACAACTGCGCGTTAGATGTATCGGTCCGGTTGTGGTTGGGCTGATGTAACAGATGCTTCGGCGGATCAGGGATCGATCCGGGCAGCCTCACGGACGTCTTGGAAATGTCTAGAAGTCGACGGTGACGCCCGGCAGATGCATAGCTGTGATCATCTCACGCACTTCTTGGCGCGCGGCTAGATTGCTTAGGTTCATCTTATCGATCCCGATCTCGCGCAGATCCAAAAGGGTCATGCCAGATGGAAAAAGCTCACGAAAAATAACACGCTCGGAAAAGCCTGAACCGATGCGAAAGCCGATGCGCTTGGCCAAGGCGTCCAACGCGTCGCCAACTTTCTTTTTGTTGTGCATGTACTGCGTGCCCATCCGGTTGCGCTGAACGATCCAGTCAATCGGGCTAAGCCCTGCCTTGGAGCGTAACTGGCGCGCGTGCCAGACCATTTCGGAATAGACTGACGGGCCCTTGATCTCATAGGTTTCAGGATCGATCCGGCCCAGCAGATCGAAATCAACAAAGCTGTCATTAAGCGGCGTGACCAGCGTATCTGCCAGTGAATGGGCGACCTGGCTTAATCTGGTGTGGGATCCGGGGCAGTCGATAACGATGAAATCACAACGCGCCTCCAGCTCAGAAACTGCGGCGGACAGTCGTAAATCATAAATATTGTCATCGGGGCCAACAGACTCTGGTTCGATCTGGGGCAGGTCCATCAACAGCGGCGATGGCAAGGTTATTCCACGTGCGGCCATCGTGGCATTTCTGTTCTCAACATAGCGACCAAAACTGCGCTGACGCAGATCCAGATCTAATGCACCGACCGTGAACCCTAACCGCGCCAACGCGGTCGCCACGTGCATCGCTGAGGTCGATTTGCCAGATCCGCCCTTCTCGTTTCCAAAAACGATGATATGCGCCATGCCCGTCCCCTTGGGTTATCTATGTGGGTCGCGCCCTCGTTGTTTGGGGCGTTCGCGCAATATACGGCAGCCATTCGTCTCTGTTAAGCGCCAAAGGTCGTCTGAGGTGCAAAGCAGGCATCAAACTTCTGCTGACCGGTGCGCGAAAAGCGCACAACCCGGCTGTCGGGGTCCCAAATTGCCCATTCTGGTCCAGAACGGCCTGAAAAGCCCCCGTCCAAGGCTGCCAGCCAAATGAGCGCGTCGTTTGCTCCGATCTAAACAGGCCCGGCAAAGCGTGCGCCGTTTCTTCTGCAGAGTTGCCAGATCAACGCCAAACTGCTGAATAAAGGTGGCACCGGATTGGGTCAGAACCGGCCCGCCTTCGACCCAACCAAGAAAGACGCGTATGCGCAATATACCCAAAATTGGGGTCAGGCGATCCTGTGCTGCGACGCCGATCGTGTCGGTTATTTTGCCCCCCATGAAGGGTCCAGTGCGCTGGCCTACGGGGGATCTACAATGTAGCAAGTCTGGCCACTTATGAGGAATATTGCGCGCTGCTGGCCGAGGACCCGTTGGGTCGGGAGAACTCTGCCTTTGCCCGACGTGAGAAGTTTTTGCTACGTGAGGACCGGACGTTTCTGAAGTGCGTTTCAACCCCACATGGGGCGACCGCATAATAGTACAACAGCTTGCGGCATTGCCCCGTTGGAGGCGTACCGTGCAATATTTCTGTGCCACCTGGGCCGCGACTTGCTCCATGACCGCTGCGTTGGGGGTGGTAATTTCATTCAAAAACCGAAAGATTGTCTTGCGGTTCACTAGGGCGGAGTGGCGGATAATGATTGCGGTTATGGCGTCATTCGGTTTCTTTTGGGCCTCTTAGGCTCAAGAAATTACCCAAATATGCGCCCTTCGCTGATGCCATACACGGACTTCACCTATTAATGCACTTGCCGGCTGGCCAATTATCGATTTCGGCGACCGCCGGTTGAACGAACGATTTGAAGGAGACGAAAACCATGGCTGACACTGATCAAAACGACCGGGCAGTGGGATCAATTTCCACTGAAACGAATGACGCGCCTTCGGTCGGTTCCGCCAAAAACTTCGGTGCGATCGCGGTGATATTCGAAGTGTTTCCCGTCGCAGAGCGAAAGCAAGAGTATCTGGATATCGCAGCCAGCCTACGCCCTGTGCTGGAACAGATCGACGGCTTCATCTCGGTTGAGCGGTTTCAAAGCCTGACCGACCCGTCAAAACTATTGTCATTATCGTTCTTTCGCGACGAAGAAGCGATTCAGGAGTGGCGCAATCTGGCCGTACATCGTGCAGCCCAGTCCAAGGGACGCGCTGGGATTTTCCGTGACTATCATCTGCGGATCGCAGGCGTGATCCGCGACTATGGCATGTTTGATCGTGATCAGGCGCCCAACGACAGTCATGCGTGCCTTGGTGCGGTGATCTAAGAGGACCGAAACCAAAAACGCCGCCCCGGTGAAGGGCGGCGTTTTCATTGTTCGCAAAGGCGCTGTTCTTAGAAGCCCAGACCTTCGTATTTCTTTTTGAACTTCGAGACGCGACCACCAGTGTCGAGTAGGCGGGATGTCCCGCCGATCCAAGCCGGATGAACCGTTGGGTCGATATCGAGGGATAGTGTGTCGCCCTCTGCGCCCCAAGTGGATTTCATCTGGATGATGTCACCGCTCGTCATTTTGACGTTGATGACGTGATATTCGGGATGTGTATCTTTTCTCATTGCATCCGCTCCTTAGGCCTTAGGGCCAGATTTAGGCTTATAGTTGGAAACCTCTGCAATCCGCGCCGACTTACCGCGACGTTCACGCAGATAGTAAAGCTTGGCACGACGAACGCGGCCACGGCGGACAACAGTGATGCTGTCAATATTCATTGAGTGCAGTGGAAACACACGTTCCACGCCTTCACCAAATGAGATTTTGCGAACCGTAAAGGATCCTGCAATACCGGCGCCATTTTTGCGCGCGATACAGACGCCTTCGTAGTTCTGCACCCGAGTACGGGTACCTTCGGTCACTTTGTAACCGACGCGGATGGTGTCACCCGCTTTGAAATCGGGAAGAATTTTCCCTAAGGCGGCAACTTGCTCCGCCTCAATCTGTGCGATCAGGTCCATCGCCACACTCCATATATAATCACGGTTGTTCCGCGAATGTGATGTCCCCTCAGAGCTCTTGGTCTCCGTCCGGGTTCCTACCTTGTTGTGCAAGATAAGCCCGCCAGAGGTCAGGGCGACGTTCCTTGGTCAGCCTTTCGGCTTCGGCCTTCCGCCATTGGGCAATGTTCGCGTGATGACCTGAAAGGAGAATCTCAGGGATCGCACGGCCTTCCCAGACGGCCGGTTTCGTAAATTGTGGGTGTTCCAGAAGCCCATCTGAAAAGGATTCCTCCTCAGTGGACGCCTGATTCCCAAGCACGAGGGGTATAAGCCGGACCGTGGCGTCAATCAAGGCCTGAGCCGCAATCTCCCCTCCGGTCATCACAAAGTCCCCAAGACTGAATTCTTCCATACCGAATTGGTCGATGACGCGTTGGTCTACGCCTTCGAACCGGCCACACAGCATAGTGATGCCTTGGGCCTGCGAGAACCGCTTGGCGTCGGCCTGCGTAAAGGGTTTTCCGCGCGGCGACAAAAAGATGCGGGGCCAAAGATTGGGGTTGTCGGGTGTGCCCTGACCGGCCATGCGCATGGCGCGGCCCAAAACGTCGGCCCGCATCACCAGACCAGCGCCACCGCCAGCGGGTGTGTCATCAACTTGCCGGTGTTTGCCAGTGCCAAAGATCCGCAGGTCAATCGGCTCCAGCGCCCAAAGTCCTTCTTGCAAGGCCTTACCGGTCAGGGACTGACCCAGCACCCCGGGGAATGCATCGGGAAAAAGCGTCAGGACCTTTGCTGTCCATGCGCCCTTAAGGCGTGGGGTTGGTGTCATCAGATCCCGTGGCTGCAAGCTGGCGCTGATCGACAGGCGGCCATGGGATTTGGGTTCACTCACCATTGGAAAATAGCCCATCGGGCGGATCAATAATAATGCGGCCGGTCGCTATATCAACCGTTGGAACAATTGCTTGGGTGAAGGGAACCAGCACTGTGCCGGGCTGACCCTTGGCGCGTACTTCCAACAGATCTGAGGCGCCGTGGTTATGCACCGCATGCACGCTGCCTAACGTTACACCGCCTGTATCAATGACGTCCAAACCGATCAGATCAGCATGATAATACTCATCATCCGGCAATCCGGGCAGCACGTCGCGCGGCGCATAAAGACGAGTGCCGCGCAGGTCATCTGCTTGTTCTTTGGTGCGAATACCTGACAAAAGTACCGCGAACCCGGTCTTTACGGGGCGAGTAATTTTCAGGGTGTAGCTGTTGCCAGCCTCATCGGTCAGTGGACCGTAATCACCAATGGCGGCAGGGTCAGCGCAGAAGGATTTTACCCGCGCCTCCCCTTTCACACCAAATGAGCCCGTCACCGCACCAACACAGATCCGCTCAGTCATAGCAGCCTCCATAAACCAAAGCCCATGTCTGTGGCCGCGCCAAGGCGCGACCAGATGACAAGATGAAAAAGCGTTCTGTCATAGGAGCTAAACAGCAGATTACTCTGCTGCTGCTTCCTCTGCTGCGGCTTCTACAACAGGCTCTTCCGCGACCTCAACAACAGGCTCCACAACTGGGGCTGCTGCTGCTTCGGCGGCTTCTGCTGCCTTAGTGGCTTTTTCTTCTGCGCGATCGACAGCTTTCTTGCCTGGCTCGCCTTTTTTCAGGTTTACGCGCTCTTTTTTCTCAACGATGCCAGCGGCTTCGAGGAAACGGGATACGCGATCGGTTGGCTGTGCGCCTTGGCCCAACCAGTACTGAACGCGCTCTACGTCCATTTTCACCCGGTCTTCGCTATCTTTGGCCAGAAGTGGGTTATATGTACCCAATTTTTCGATGTAACGGCCATCACGTGGCATACGGCTGTCTGTGGCCACGATGCGATAAGATGGGCGTTTCTTGGAACCGCCACGTGCAAGTCTGATTTTCATAGCCATGATATTCTATCCTTTGAATGGTGTGGGTTAGGTGGGTTTTCACCCATCCTACGATTGGTGTTTATGGTGATGCTGAATTACTTCAGCGATGATGAAGTTCAAAAACTTCTTGGCAAATTCGGGGTCCAGATCGGCCCGGTTTGCCAAATCTTCTAGCCGTGCGATCTGCCACGCTTCGCGGTCAGGGTCAGACGGGGGAAGGTCATGTTCGGCCTTTAGCTGACCGACGGCTTGGGTGTGCTTGAAACGCTCGCCAAGGGTGTAGACTAGGATCGCATCGAGGCGATCGATGCTTTTGCGGTGCTCCCTGAGCAGCTCTGCGGCGCGGGTCGTTGCGTCAGTCATTTGATCCTCCGAGCAGAAAAAGTGGCCATGCACAGCCAATACATACGAAATTGGCATTGATCATGGCCGTGACCCTTGCGGACCGGCGTGCCGCCAGATGCCCATAGTGCCGTAGAATGGGTGCGAGAATTCTCCGTCCAGGATGGCACCGAGCCGTTTGGCCAGCGCTGCGGAACGGATGTTGGTACTGGTGATCATGCTGATTGCAGTAGTCCATCCAAGTGTGTCGTAGGCATAGGCGAGGGCGGCACTCGCGGCCTCATACCCGATGCCGCGCCCTTCAGCGTTGGCGAAGAGTGACCATGCAATCTCTGGCTCTGGCCATTCTTCCGGAAAGAGTGGGCCGGTTGTGCCAAGCGGTTCATCTGTGTGGCGATCGGCGATCATCCAGCGGCCATAGCCGCGCAGCTGCCAATGACCAACCAAGCCAGATAGTGCGGCCATGGCCAAGTGCCGTGGAAACGGGCCACCAACACCGACCGAACGATCAGATGCGCGAAATTCGGCAAATGCGTCCAGATCGGACATGCGGGGCGCGCGCAGAACCAAACGCTCAGTCGTTAACGTTGGGATGCGGATCAGGGTCTCGGTCATGTCAGGCCCAACTCTGCAGCAGTGGCGCCGTTCAGAACCGGGCGGGTAAAACTACGGTCGTAGTCGATGATACAGCGGGTCTTTTCGGCATAGGCGTAGGCGGTCTGACAGTCGGGATCGTCGTCCATCCGGGCGCGGTAATCTTCATAGTCGGCCAGCGACGCAAACGAGAAGTGGCAATACGCGATGTTATTGGGGCCCTCATGGGGCAACCAATAGCCATGATGCGTGCCACCCAAGCGTGTGACCAAGTTGATCCACAGCTTTGCGTAAATCTCAAATTCGGCGACTTTGTACGGATCAATCCGATATGTGAGCGAACAGGTGATCATTTCTTTTTGCCAAATCCGCTGAGGCCCGCGGGCAGACCTGCGCCGCCCAAGCCGGGCAATCCGCCGCCGGGCATGCCGCGACCCAATTGCTTGGCCGCAGCCTCCATAGCCTGTGGGTCCATGCCGGCGGCCATGTCTTGTGGCGTCGCACCTTTGCCCATCATGCCCTTCATAGCCTGTTTCAGCATGCCGCCCTTGCCCATCTTCTTCATCATGTCAGCCATCTGGCGGTGCATCTTCAGAAGTTTGTTAAGCTCGGACACGTCTTGGCCCGCGCCTTTGGCAATCCGCTTTTTGCGGGAGGCTTGCAGCAGTGCAGGGTTGGCGCGCTCTTTCTTTGTCATCGAGTCGATCAGTGCGATCTGGTGTTTGATCACGCTGTCGTCAAACCCGGATTTCTCAACCTGTTTGGCCATTTTTCCCATGCCGGGCATCATCGACATCATGCCTTCCATGCCGCCCATCTTGAGCATCTGCTCCATCTGGGACTTCAGGTCGTTCATATTGAACTGACCCTTTTGGAAGCGCCTCATCATGCGTTCAGCCTGTTCGGCCTCTAGCGTGATCTGTGCCTTCTCGACCAAGGCCACGATGTCGCCCATGCCAAGGATGCGGCCGGCGATACGCTCTGGCTCAAACGTCTCTAGCGCGTCCATCTTTTCACCCAGGCCGACGAACTTGATCGGCTTGCCCGTAATGGCGCGCATTGAAAGTGCTGCACCACCACGACCGTCGCCGTCCATCCGGGTCAGAACCACGCCGGTGACGCCGATCTTATCGTCAAATTCCTGCGCGACGTTGACCGCGTCCTGACCCGTCAGGCCGTCAACCACCAGCAGCGTTTCGCGCGGGTTGGCGATGTCACGGACTTCTTGGGCTTGGGCGATCAGCTCATCGTCGATATGCAGGCGGCCTGCAGTGTCCAGAATATAGACATCATAGCCGCCTAGGCTGGCCTGTGTCTTGGCGCGTCGGGCGATCTGTTGGGCCGTCTCACCTTTGACGATCGGCAGCGTGTCGACGCCGACCTGAACACCCAAAATTGCCAGCTGCTCCATTGCCGCTGGACGGTTAGTGTCAAGCGAAGCCATCAGAACGCGTTTGCCGTCCCGCTCTTTCAGGCGCTTGGCTAGTTTGGCCGTTGTGGTTGTCTTACCCGAGCCTTGCAAACCGACCATCAGGATTGGGGCAGGCGGGTTATCGATCTTCAGCGAACCAGGCTCACCCTCACCGCGCAGCGTCGCAATCAGTTCGTCATGGACGATCTTGATGACCTGCTGGCCGGGTGTGACAGATTTTGTGACTGACGCACCGGTGGCTTTTTTCTCGATCGCTTTGATGAAATCGCGAGCGACGGGCAGGGAGACGTCAGCCTCCAGCAGGGCCACGCGGACCTCACGCATCGCGGTTTTCACGTCATCCTCGGACAACGCACCCTGTTTGGTCAGGCGGTCAAATACGCCAGATAGGCGTTCGGACAGATTTTCAAACATGGGCGCAGCCCTCTCGTCTCTATTGCGGATGCCCCTCAGGTAAGGGGCCATGCCAAACGCACCAAGGCCCCCGTGGGCGAAACTCGCTGACGGGGGGCGATCCTGCGACAGGTGCAGGACCGGAAGTCTGGTGCTTCCGGATGTATGGCGCGCAACTACGGTAGGGGCGGGGACGAGTCAAGGTCGGAGGCCAATAGCCGGCAGCTCTGTCGCCATTCTGTTGCCACTAAAAGTTCAGATGCAGTTGGCGGTCAATTCCATGATGTCGCCTGCCAACATATCGCGCCCGCTGGCATGCAGTTGAAATGAGCGGCGTAGGGTTAAACTGTCCCATTCGATCTGGGTCTGGGGTGGTGCCTCGGTCAGTCTGGTGCCGGGATAGCCATAAAGGGTCAGCGCCATCGGGCCATCAAATGCGACCCCCGCGAAATCAAAGCCGGTCACGTCACGGGCGTAAAGTGCCACAAGATCGGCGGCGAACGTCCTTCGTGTGGTGATTATGGTCCAGATCGGGCCGGTAATGGTGGTGCCCAAGCTCATATTGCCTGTGGCGATATAGGCGGTAGAGCCGCCTTCCTGGCGATAGGATTCAGCTGTGGTGAAATTGGCGGACCCACTTAGCATTGCGCCGGGGCGAATGGTACCAACGCCCTGTGTGATCTCTATGACAAACGACAGGCTGCAGCTGTTGGACCATGCCATCGAGCCGGGTAATAGAAACAGAGCTGTGAGAATGGTCCGTAACATTGAACATAGCTATCACGGACGGGCTAATATCGGAAATCTCTTTGATGTGTATGACCGGCGCAGGTGGATGACCGCGTGCTCTGTGACGCCCGCGCCAAAAGAAAACTGATGATTTGGGTCAACCAAATTAGCCCGGCAATGATCCAAGCTTAAACCTGGCCACATATCCAGACTGAGGCCTTTTTGAACTTGGCGAAACCGTAACGAATGTCAGCTTTTAGGACTTGCAGCTTTTTGGGAGTAAAGATTTGCCTTCGATCCTGATACTCGGAACTTGGGGAACTAAGAAACCTATCTTTGGAGAAGCGAATTCATAAACAGTTTTGCTCAGGGGCACGTGAATGCCACCTGAGCGGTTCAATTAATCCTTAATCTGCGCGCAACAGATAATCATTGGTAAACCACGCGGACACATCAGGCATTTGTGTAAGTGGGCGACCGTCTTCGCCGCGCATGATGCCGGCCTCAAACAAAAACCTTGTTATGTTAGTGAACATTTCGTTGTCGATCAATCCAACCGGTTCGCCGGGATCTTGCAGATATCCACCATCGACCAACGCATCCATTGATGCGCGGACAAGATCTGGATTGCTCATCATTCCTGCCGTTTGCGCAATAAGGATGTCTGCTGCGGCTGCTGGATTATTGGCCGCAAAATCATAGCCACGCTGTGCGGCCTGCACAAACGCGCGTGCTGTATCGGGGTTGGCGGCGAGCCACGTGCCATTGCCACCCAGAAATGTCGTGTGCTGGTCCGGGACGCCGTAGTCGGCATAGCGAAATGCGCGCTGCGGACGGTTCAGCAGGACAGAATTCACACCTTCCCAAGTGCTAACCTCTAGCGTGAAATCAACTCTGCCATTTGCCAATGCTTCATAGGCAGAAGTACCCAGTGTGACCGTATCGAACGTCCCTTCCCCACCGTCGTTGCGAATAATTGTCGAAATTAACGCTTCTTCCCATGCGCTGCCGAACCCCGCGTAGATCTTGCCATCTAGATCAGCCGGGCGTTGAATATCCTGACGTTCGCCGTTGAACACCAACCGTCCGGTTTCGTGCTGAACAACCGCCATCACCACGGTCATATCCGCGCCTGTCGCGCGCTGACTGTGAAAGCCGACGGCACTTAGAATCCCAAATTCTGCAACACCTGCCGCCACCAATGTCCCTGAGGATGTATCGGTATAAGGCAAGATGTCCACATCAAGCCCGGCGTCCTCAAACCAGCCTTTTGACTGCGCCACATACAGGCCGACGTGGTTGGTATTGGGTGTCCAGTCGAGTGCGACGCTTAGTTCCTCTTGGGCCGCAGCGGGCAAAGCCGCACATAGAAATACAGCGGTGATCAGGTGTTTCATAAGTCGTCTCCAGTTTGGTTAAGTAGGATGTCGAGAAGATGTGCCTCAAGCGCGTGGGCGTCGGCAGGGGTGGGTTGGCCAAGCCGAGGGCGCGGGGCCGGCACGGTGAGTTCGGCGATCACACGGGCGGGGCGGCGCGACAGCACATAGATGCGATCCGAAAGTGCGACGGCCTCACGGACGTCATGGGTCACCAGCAAAGTGGTCCAGCGTGCGGCACGCCAGCGTTCTTCGAACCATTTTTGCATCTGGGTGCGCGTCAACGCGTCTAACGCGCCGAACGGTTCATCCAACAATTGCACCGGTCGGGCCTGCACGATCGTGCGCAAAAGGGCCGCGCGCTGGCGCATCCCACCGGACAGTTGTGCGGGATAATGTTGTTCAAAACCGGTCAACCCAAAGGCATCCAACAGCGGCAGAACGCGGGTGCGGGCGTCCTTGCGGGCCAAACCTTGCACCTCCAGTCCCAAAGTCACGTTGTCAAGAATACGCAGCCACGGCATCAGCGCATCACGCTGTGGCATGAAGGCAAAGCCTTGCTGGCTTTGCGCAAGCGGGCGTCCATTACATTTGATTGAGCCGCGGTCATGCTGCAATGCACCGGTCAGCAGGCGAAAAATCGTCGATTTTCCTGCACCTGACGGACCAAGGATCGACACGAACTCGCCCTCGGCGACATGTATTGAAATGTCATCCAATACAGCTGTGCCGCTCAGTGTGACGCCGACGCTTTGCATCTCCAGAACACTCATCGGCCATCACCAACGTCGCGCCAGCGCAAGACCACCCGTTGCAGCAAGGCCGTGATCGCGAACAACACCAAGGTCAGTGCAGAACTGATGACGACAGCCGCCAAAACTAGATCAGGCCGAAAGCTGTTTTTGGCGTTCAGGATCACGATGCCCAGACCTGCCCGCGCGCCGACATATTCCGCAAAGATGGCTGCCACGACCGCATAAGTTATCGAAATGCGCAGACCTGCAAAGAAATACGGCATCGCCGAAGGCAGGCGCGCGCGGCGAAACACGGCTTTGCGCGACGCTCCCATCGACCGCAGCAAATCCTCAATCTCGGGATCGGTTGACGCGTATCCGTCCACCAGTGCCACCAGCATCGGAAAGAACGTCACAAGCGCCACCAACAACACTTTGGGTGTCAGATCAAAGCCGAACCACAGCACAACCAAGGGGGCGATGGCGACCAGTGGTAGTGTCTGGCTGACCACAAAAATCGGGAACAGCGCGCGGCGCACGCGCGGCATGAAATCCAGCACAATCGACAGGAAAAAAGCCATTGTGAGCGACAGTGAAAACCCCGCAAGGGTGGCTTTGAGTGTTGGCACTGTGTTGTCCCACAGGATCGTGCGGTTCAACACCATCTGGTCCAGCACCCGCGACGGTGCCGGCAACATCAGCGGGGAGATCCCCGACATACGGACGTAAATTTCCCAGATCAAAAAGGCGCTGACCACACTTAAGACGGCAGGAATGCCGCGGGCCAGACCTCCGCCGGGACGGCGAGGCAAAGGGCGCTGCATCAGATCAGCGCTTGGATGGACTGTTGGCGGAGACCGTCAAATCGATTGTGACGTGGCCACTCGGTGGGCCAAACTGACAAAACGCCTGTTGGAGTGTGGCAAAGACAGGTCCGGCATCGCCGCTCAGACGGGTACAGAAATTCTTGGACCGATCAAAAGTGCCGCTTTTCTTGAGAAAATCAATGCAGCCCATGATTTCAGCCATATGGTCGCCCGCACCCATCACATAGAGCGAAAACTGAGCATCTGCTGTCTGCCCTCTTTTCGGTGTCACAGCAATTGCCTTCAATGCGTTCTCTTGGCGTAACGCCAAAGGCTCTGATGGATTGGCCAGCGCCCCTGTCTGGCAAATCGGGTCATCGGGCTCGCCTGGGCAACCGCGTGACAGGGTGGCGCGCAGAACAATGTGCTGGCCGGACGCTGCGGCGGCGGCATAAAGGTCGCGCAATGCGGGAAATAAAACCTCAGGTGGGCCGACAATCAAGGTCGAGATATCATCCGTTTCAATCCGTAACCTGTCACGCCATGGATCAAGCGCGCCAAGCGACGATAAAATTACATCAACGAACCCATCGGTCATCGGGTAAAGGGAAATTTGTGCGCCTGCAAACATTTCTGTCCTCCTTGCTACGCTGGCATTATCCAGATCAGCTTTGAGGGTCCGTGGGCTTGCGCCCCCATCTCAGCCGCGACAATACGCGGCCCCCCTGTGGTGAAATAAGAAATCACAGATCAG
>JBLHOS010000032.1:0-30985 GCA_047623825.1 Paracoccaceae bacterium
CCACCTGCGCCAGGACCCGGCCCCAGTTGATCGAATTTACACCAGCCAAACGCACCTCGTCACGAAAGGTGAAATCGTTGAACATGTCCTTCAGGCGGGCCTGACAATCGTCAAAATCCCCCTCAACAGCCAGCGCGTGCACATTGGCCTCAGCCGGTGTTGTCATCTGGCGGCGCTGCACGTCAGACACCCGACCATGCGGATACATGATGAAAACGTCGACCGCGTCTAGACCTCTGAATGCCTCAATCGCGGCTGCTCCTGTATCACCAGAGGTGGCACCAACGATGGTGACACGCTGCCCCCGGCGCCCAAGAGAGACCTGAAACATTTGACCAATCAACTGCATCGCAAAATCTTTGAACGCCAATGTGGGTCCGTGAAACAGCTCCAACAAATAGTGGTTAGCTTGCAGTTGCACCAAAGGCGCGCGGGCATCATGGCCAAAGACGGAATAAGCCCGCTCGATGATCTGGCCAAACTCGCTATCACCAAATGCCTCGCCAATAAAGGGGCGCATCACGCGGTACGCGACCTCCTCATAGCTCTGCCCCGCCATCGCCGCGATCTCGGAATGGCTAAGTGTTGGCACCTCAGCGGGCACATAAAGGCCACCGTCGCGGGCCAGCCCGGTCAGCATCGCCTCCTCAAAACTCAAATCAGGGGCAGAGCCTCTGGTAGATACATAACGCATGATCATGCCTTCAAATTGTCCGCTGCCTGATACGCCACAGAAGGTAGAGTGTCATCCCCAACCACAACGCTGCCAGCGAAAACCACGTGATTGCATAGTTGAGGTGATCGTTCGAGATCCCCACAGTCGTGACGGGTAATGGACTTACCGACGGATCATTTTCGGATGTTTCACGCAAAATCAACAACAAAGGCTCAGTTTCAAGCGCGGTTGCCATTGCATCAACATCGCGGGCAAACCAGATATTGCGGCCCAAGTCCGGTGCCGGGGTGAAACCATCAACCTCATTGGGCCAATGCAAATTACCAATCAGCGTGACCTGAATTGCGGGCCGCGCCGTGTCCTTATCGATCTCACTCACAAAGCCACGGTCAACCATAATGCGGCGCCCATCCTCGGTCACAAACGGCGAAATCACCCGAAACCCCGGTCCGACGTGCTTGATTGAGACCAGCACATCAAGTTCTTCGGCCAAGATTTGACCGGTTGCAACAACTGGCAGATAACGGTCGCGCTCAGGATCAGGTGTCTCGGGCAGCGCCACGGGGACCGCCACGATCCGCACGTCGATATCAGCCAAGACTGCCTCTTTCCAAGACAATCGCTGCATCTGCCACACACCCAAAGACAGCAGAACGGCTACGCCACCCAACCCAAAAATCATTGGTATGATCATTCGTTTTATCATCGCACCCTCACTAAAAAGGCCCGCCTTATCCGGCAGGCCTTTTATATTCTGAAACCGGGTATCTCCGGCTTCCTTATTCTCTAAATATCCCCGCCGGAGGCGTTATTTCTTAGCGCACCAAGATATACCAAACTCCACCGGGGCAATGCCACGTTGCCTCAGATGCCCCAGATATAGACGGCTGCAAACAAGAACAGCCACACCACATCGACAAAGTGCCAATACCAAGCCGCGGCCTCAAATCCGATATGCCTTTCTTGGGTGAAGTGACCAGAGCGCACGCGCAAAAAGCAGATGAACAAAAAGATCGTCCCAATAATCACGTGCAAGCCGTGGAACCCGGTCGCCATGAAGAACGTTGAGAAGAATTTGTCACCACCAAAGGTCCAATCTTCGACCACCAACAGCTCATAATATTCATAAGCCTGAAGGGCTGTGAACGCGAGGCCAAGGACAACGGCGATCGCCAAGCCCAATTGCACGTCCTTGCGGTTGTTCTCGTGGACCAACGCGTGGTGCGCCCATGTAACAGCACACCCAGACAACAGCAGAACAAGCGTATTAATCAGTGGCAGGTGGAAGGCATTGACCTGATAGAATTCCGCGGGAATATAGGTCGATCCTTCGTATTCGTTCATCGGATAGAGCGCGTGTTTAAAGAAGCTCCAGAACCAAGCAACGAAGAACATGATCTCGGACATGATGAACATGATAAAGCCATATCGCAGGCCAATCCGCACAACTGGTGTGTGATCACCTTGCTGGCTTTCGACCACGATGTCTGACCACCAGCCAAACATGACGTAAAGCACAGCGGCAAAGCCGATCGCGAACAACCACGGGCCATCGCCGTGCATCCAAAACACGGCTCCGGTCAGCATTAAAAATGCCCCAACCGCGGCTATGAGCGGCCAGATCGAGGGTGGTAGAATATGAAAATCATGGTTTTTTGCGTGGGCCATGGCGCGTGGTCCTTTGGTCTGGTCAGTCGTTATCGCTGCTCAAGGCAGCATAGTCTTCGGGAATGTCTGTCACGTGAAATGTGTAGGACAATGTAATCGCGGGTGTCTGGGTCGCTTCTGGATCATCAACCAGGGCGGGGTCCACATAAAAAATCACGGGCATCTCAACCCGCTCACCGGGTTGCAGCACCTGCTGCTCAAAACAAAAGCACGCTATCTTGGAAAAATAAAGCCCAGCGTCAAACGGTGCCACATTGTAGCTGGCGGTTCCGGCGATCGGGCGATCGGTCGGATTATAGGCCTCATAAAACGCCATCCCAGTCTCGCCGATACGCAGAACCATCTCGGTTTGCATCGGGCGAAATTCCCATGGCATATCGCTAGCCAGCGACGCATCAAAGCGAATGACCATGGTCCGGTCCAAGATTATTTCGCTTTCGGCCTCAGCCACATTGGTGGTGCCGCCATATCCCGTTACTTGGCAAAACAAGGCATAAAGCGGTACGGACGCCCAGGCCATTGAGCCCATGAACAAGACCGCTCCGACGCATTGCAGCACAGTCTTTTGGTTCGGATTAAGGCCTGCAAACATTATTCATCCTCCGTGATCGAAGTCCGCACGGAGTGGTCAAAGGCTTCCATTGATGCACCAGACCAAACCTTGGCGATAGTCAAACCAAACACGATCGCCATGAACCCGATAAGGCACAGCGCCACACCAACATTGCGACCAAAGCGGCGCTGATGGATCTCATGATTTTGTGAAATTGGCATTTACCAGCCCCCTAAGTTGAATGACCGCAATCCGGCCTCCAGCGCCAAGGCACCGAAATGCAGAAAGAGGTAATAAATCGAAAAGCGAAAAACCTTCTTCTCAACGCCATAGTCATCGGCCTCAGCCTGCGCCTCATCACGGTTCCAGATCTGCCAAGCGCCGCGCAAGAACATGGCGTTCAGCACCACCGCGGTCGCCAGATAGACCGGACCGCCAATTGATGTGAACGCCGCGCCGATCGCAACAGGTGTCAGCAAAACCGTATAAATCAGGATCTGGCGACGTGTTTCTTTGCGGCCATGCGTCACGGTCAACATCGGCACGCCTGCCTTGTGATAATCGCCCTTCATAAACAATGCCAACGCCCAGAAATGCGGTGGTGTCCACATAAAGATCAGCCCAAACATCAAAACGCTGGCTACGGTGACGTCGCCCGTAACGGCCGCCCACCCGATCATCGGAGGGAACGCACCCGCAGCGCCCCCGATCACAATGTTCTGCGGCGTCAGTCGCTTTAGCCACATGGTGTAGATCACCGCGTAGAAAAAGATGGTGAATGCCAACAGGCCAGCAGCGGCATAATTGGTCGCCAGACCCAGCATCACTACCGAAATCACTGACATCCACAGACCCAGCGAAAGCGCCTCACCGGGGCTTACTTTGCCTGATGGAATTGGGCGCGAGGCGGTCCGGGTCATCACTTGGTCGATATCTGCGTCATACCACATGTTCAATGCACCAGAGGCGCCGGCCCCCAACGCAATGAACAAGATCGCGGTAAAGCCGATCATCGGGTTGATGCCGCCGGGTGCCACCAGCAGGCCGACCAAGGCGGTAAAGACCACCAGCGACATAACGCGCGGCTTCATCAGCGCAAAAAAGTCGCCGAACTGGGCTTCGTCGGTGTCGATCTTTGGATTGGCGGTAAAATCGCTCATTGCGTCAGGATACCTTAGCCAGAAAATGCGTCGACGGGCGCGTGGTCACGCCCGCCTGTTCGTCGTATTTCAGTCAGCCGCGGCCAGCTGGATCTCACCCATAGGTGTTGCATGCTCGATGACTTGGGACAGTTCCGCGAACCCGCCTGCAAGCCATATCTCGTAATCTGCAGGTGTGACCGCCATGACCGTAATCGGCATGTAGGCGTGATCCCGACCGCAAAGCTCCGAACACTGGCCGAAATAAATGCCTTCCATGCCCGGATCGACCGAAAACCACAGTTCAGCCAAACGGCCCGGAACGGCATCTTGCTTGACCCCAAAAGCTGGCATAGCCCAAGAATGGATTACATCTGCGCCGGTAACCTGCAAAACAATGTTCTGGCCTGTTGGCACAACCATCGCAGTGTCGGTCGCCAGCAGGTATTCGTCTTGGCTATACCCGTGCTCTTCCAGTTCATCGCGCTGCAGCATAAAGCTGGCAAAATCGATGTCGTGGCCGGGATATTCATAGCCCCAGTACCATTGATACCCGGTCGCCTTGATCAGCACGTCAGCTTCAGGAATTTCTTGCTGCTTGAACAGGACGGGCAGCGAGAACGCCCCGATCACGACCAGAATGATTGTCGGTACAATCGTCCATGTGATTTCAATCGGTGTGTTGTGGGTAAAGGTTGCAGGTGTGGGATTCGCTTTTTCGTTGTGGCGAATAAAAGTCCAAGCCATTAGGCCGACTACGAACAGAACGATCGCGGTAATAATCACCAAAAGAAAGTTATCCAGCCAATGCAGATCGCGCGCCAATTCTGTCGCAGCGGTCTGAAAGTTGATTCCACCTTGGTGCGGCGCGCCAATGATTTCTAGGTTTTCGCCTAAGGTTTGGGCGCTGGCAGCTACCCCCAGAAGGGTTGCGCCCAATCCGGCCATAACACCGCTTAGCTGTTTGCAAAGTTGCATTCTCTATGTCCTGTTCATCGCGGGACTGCCGACACCTGTTAAGCAGCTTCCCGTTGCGTCTGTTTCGCGGTGAACCATATAGAGGGTTGAGACGCAAGGCAGTGGTCAAAAATGTCTCACCCCTGAGGTTTCGTTTCACCCGCCTTGGTGGACGCATAGGTTTAGAAAGAATTCGATGACAAATCATACCCCTTTTCGCCCATTTGAAACACTATTGGATGAGGCAGAAGCCCTAGATATTTTGCGCAGCGCAACCGCTGGCGCCGATGATGGGGAGCTGTTTTTGGAGCGCCGCCGCTCTGAGATGCTGGTTTTTGATGATGGCCGGGTCAAAACCGCCAGTTACGATGCCTCCGAAGGGTTCGGCCTGCGTGCGGTCCGCGGTGAGGTGGCAGGCTACGCCCATTCTACCGAGATTTCTGCCAGTGCTTTGCGCCGCGCCTCACAGACAGCCCGCCTGGCCGTGGGCGACGGTGGCGGCAGCATGGCCGACGCACCGATGGCCACCAACCGCAAACTTTACGGTGATGATGATCCGATGGCTGATGCAGCCTTCTCAGTAAAACTTGATATATTGCGTGAGATCGACGCCTATGCGCGCGCGCTGGACCCCCGCGTCGTGCAGGTCAGCGCCTCCATGGGCGCGTCCTTGCAGGAGATTGAAATCCTGCGCCCCGAAGGTATCAGGGTCAGTGATGTTCGCCCGATGGTGCGCCTGAACGTAAGTGTCATCGTAGAGGAAAATGGCCGCCGTGAAAGTGGCGGTGCAGGTGGCGGTGGGCGGATCGGGCTGACCGGGTTGTTGTTGCAGGACGATTGGCAGGCCAAAGCGCGTGAGGCATTGCGCATCGCCGCGGTGAACCTGTCGGCAGAACCGGCCCCGGCGGGTATGATGGACGTGGTCCTTGGGCCCGGCTGGCCCGGCATCTTGCTGCATGAGGCCATTGGCCACGGGCTAGAGGGTGATTTTAACCGCAAGAAAACCTCTGCCTTTGCAGGATTGATGGGACAACGCGTCGCCTCCAAAGGGGTTACAGTACTGGATGACGGCACAATACCCGATCGGCGCGGATCAATCAGCGTCGATGATGAGGGCACACCGTCAGCCAAGAACGTACTGATCGAGGACGGTATTCTAGTCGGCTACATGCAGGACCGGCAGAACGCGCGCCTGATGGGGGTTGCGGCCACCGGCAATGGGCGGCGCGAAAGCTATGCCCACGCCCCAATGCCACGCATGACCAACACCTATATGCTAGGCGGTGATGCTGATCCGGCCCAGATTTTGGCGGGCCTCAAGGATGGCATCTACGCCGTCGGTTTTGGTGGTGGTCAGGTCGATATCACCAACGGCAAATTTGTGTTCAGCTGCACTGAGGCTTACCGCGTCCAGAACGGCAAGGTTGGCGCCCCGGTCAAAGGCGCCACGCTGATTGGCGACGGTGCCACCGCGCTAAGCCAAATCCGTGCTATCGGCAACGACATGGCGCTGGATCCCGGCATGGGCAATTGCGGCAAAGCTGGGCAATGGGTGCCAGTCGGCGTGGGTCAGCCAACCCTCTTGATTGGCGGTCTGACAGTGGGTGGTTCAGCCACCTAACTGGGGTTGGGGCGGTATTGCCACCGGCCCCGGCTCGCCAACAAATAGTTGACTTCAACCGCCCCAAATCAACCCTCACTAATGTTTTAGTGAAGGGATAAGGTCGCAAAGATCGCAATCAAGATAGACGACCTTCCGCTGTGGCCACAATCCTACCCGCAACGGGTCTATAGCGCTGACAGGATTATAACCGCTATTTGGGGCATGCTGACAGAACACGCGATTGAGGGCGTTTATTCGTTCTCAAATCCCCGACCCGTGGGCGTCACCCGGAAATGTCGAAGAGACTTGATGACGGGGTCGCAGACGGCGCTCCCCCCGCAAATCACACCCATTCCTATCTGTAACCACCAGATAAGACGACTGCGGCGTTCATCGCCGACCAAGACAGCACAACGGTTTGCCCAGAACCACTGTCTTGACTTTTCAATGGCTCAACTGCGCCGTGACATGCAATTTGCCCCCGATTGGTTTGACCAAAAGATTATCAGTATATCATTGGGCCATAACCCGGCGTTCTATGTCGATATTGCATCAGATTACTTCGGCCGCCTGATTGAGGAAGGTGTCACATTTGTACCATTGGAACAGGCGCTGACAGGCAAACCGCAAGCGGCCGTTGGTTCAGTGGTTTCCGGTGACTTTTTGGTCTTGCCGCAAAAGCTGGCTAAGGCATCTGGTCAACCCGCCCCATGATTTCCGCCCGAGTTTATCGATGTGCACAAGCGCATCGTTGCGATGGCAATGGGTCAGACCGGCTGACAAACGGTAAAGTTTTGCTGCTGATTTAGGCTAAGACCAGACAAACATGAACGGTAACCGGGCGGACAGTGCTGCAATTCGTCAGACCACGACCATCAACGCAGTCCGCGCGCGGCCAAGCTTTGAAAATTGGGCCCTGACATCAAGTGACAGGTCGTTTTCCTCAATACAGATCATCCGGGGGCTGGCGGCATTCTGTGCCCATGACAAAACACCAAGGCCGCCCCGATCACCGATCCCGCAACCGACCAAACCAAGGTCAGACATCGTCAACGGAAATGCCGCCGATAGCGTAATCACGCCAGCGTCGGTCAAATCCGGATTATAGCTTGCGCTAAAGGACCGCAGAGCTGCGCCTGTGGATGTCGCGACCTCGCGTATCGCATCGGCAAGGATGACTGCGCCCCGCCCGTCTAATCCCGCGCGGCGCAAATGCAGATCGAAATTTGTTGTCGGCGTCATTGTAGATTGCAGCCGGTCTGCCGCCGCAAGGCAAACAGGGCCACCGATCGATTGCAGGCCCGTAATCAGTGCATTCATCAGTATACTCCCACACGGCCAATCATATCCAGCGCGACGCCATTGAACCAGATCCGCGCAATCAGCAATCGTTGCAAAGTTATGCAGGCGGGCGTGGGCCAACAGGCCTTGCTGATCGGCGATCTGACCGCAGGTAATTCACTCACCAAAGTAGCAGAAAGCCATGTCGTGCTGAAATATTTTCATCCGCCTCAACCCAGTCCTGACAGAAACCAACAAATGGGCATTGACCTCCTCGGGGGCTTCTTGCTGGATCCAGTGGCCTTTGCCCTCGATAATCTCTGCGATGCGCAGATCATCACATATCGCATCCGGGGTTGCATAAAGGTCGTGGCCCGGCACGAGATTGCGCACCATGTCCTTTGATCCAGCGATGAAACACGCAGGCTGCGTGATCCGGGCGCGACCGATCTGCGGCAACATCTCATGGTCGCGATCTTGGTTGCGGTAGCGATTCAGGGGGCTGCGAAACCCGCTAGCGCTGAATTGATCGACGAAATAATCCAGATCGGCGGCGGTCATGCAGTTTAGAAAAACCTCCGGATCTGTCAGGATCTCCAGCAATCCGCCATCCTCGCGCCCGGTCAGCCCATTGTCGTCAGATGCCGCATCGCCCGAGATCGAATAATTTCCTGGCATAAACTGCGTTCGAAAAGGCCATTGGCGGGGCCGGGCCACGACGCGAAATCCGGCACAGGCCAATGGGTTGATCTGGTGTCGCCAAGAATACCACAGCTCTGACCAGACATGCACCAAGATGACCAAAGGCCCTGTCCTTTAAACCCCAACCCGGGTTTGCGCGTCATTGATGGTGATTGATTGCATCGTGAACGGTCCTGACATGGGTGGTTTCCGATTTGGGCAAGACTGTGACTTGGTCTAAGTCTAACCGCATCAGCCATCGGTTTGGAATAGCCAGACCACTGAGATCTCTATCGGATTGGTCGCCAACGCCAGAACAGCTGAAGTTTACCGACAAGATACCACGTGCGCCTTCCCGTTTTGAAAGTCATCCCATGAGCAATGCCAACAAACCCGCCCTCGCCCTTATCGAGGGGCGTCCGGCGCAGATCGTGATCGACATCCAAGCCAGCACCTTTATCGACGACAGTGCGGTTCGATCGATAATATGCCCGGCTGCAAAGAGCAGATGTTGCGCGCACGCATCGCGATTGATGCCACACGCCGGAACAACATCCCAGTGATTCTCATCCCAAAAGTGCACCGCCCCGATCTGGTTGATTTTGGCCGCGAACTGGACGCGATGAGGATCTCAATTGCGTTGAGGACAATTTAAAAACTGCGATTGCGGTCAAAGAGATGAGCTTTCTTGCGACTGATTTCCTGATCAAAAAGCGGGGCTATGCGGCTCTCTTTGGCACAGATTTTCAGATTTTTCTGGGCGGAGGTCTGACGCATGTGTGCGTGCCATACACATTCGTGGACGCACACCCGTCAGACTATTTCTGACGGGTGATTGAAGATTGCGTCGCAGGATCAAGCAAGCAGGCACATGACGGTGCGCTGCGTGCGATGGAATACCTGCAAGCTCCAAAGGTCGAGGCTGCGTAAACGATCCTTTAACTAAGATGGCCTTAGGCTGGACTTTATGTATATTGAAATTGATCCCAGCTTTGCCGAACCACCTGCAGGCTTTATCCCTGCCCCGTCCGTGGATCCGCAGGATCGTCTGGCCCGCTTACGGCTAAGCCGGTCGCACCGCGTGGGCCCAGTTACGTTCCAGCGGCTGCTGGCCGATCATGGAACAGCGTCGGCTGCCCTGCAGGCGCTGCCCGGTATCGCCAACGCTGCCGGGATCGAGCGCTATAGCATTTGCCCCGAACCCGTCGCGCTGGCTGAGATGCGCGCAGCCAAGCGGGCGGGGGCACAAATGCTGTGTCTTGGAGATGCCGCATATCCCGCATTGTTGGCCAGCATTCCAAACCCGCCACCGATCCTCTGGGCCTTGGGTCAGGTTACACTGTTGCAGCGCCCGATGATTGGGATCGTCGGCACCCGAAACGCCTCCTCACTTGGGGCGCGAATGGCGCGCCGTTTGGCGTGCGAGCTGGGTGAGGCCGGGTTTGTCGTGGTGTCAGGCCTTGCGCGCGGCATCGATGCGCTGGCCCACGCCGCCGCACTGGAAACCGGAACAATTGGCATACACGCCGGTGGGCTGGATGTGATCTACCCAAGAGAAACGACCAATTTGGCACAAGACATGGCCAACAAAGGCCTGCGCTTGTCAGAACAACGCTTTGGTCTTGAGCCGCAGGCCCGTGATTTCCCGCGCCGCAATCGCATCGTCTCTGGGCTGTGCAGCGCGCTTATTGTGGTGGAGGCCGCAGCGAGGTCAGGCTCACTCATCACGGCACGCCTTGCACTGGATCAAGGGCGTGAGGTCATGGCAGTCCCCGGGCATCCGTTGGATACACGCACGTCAGGTTGCAATAGCTTGATCCGTGACGGCGCCAGTCTGGTGCGCAACGCCACCGATGTCTTAGAGGCCCTTGGCGCACCTGCACGGGCGCCCACACCACCCGCTGATCATCCATTGGCCGAAAGCCGCCGAATCCGAATTGCAGAGACCCTGGCCGAAGGGCGGCCCCAGCGCGCAGAGCCTGCAACAAAACTGCATTCCCAAATCCTGGCCCATCTTGGCCCGACCCCAATAGCCGAAGATCAACTGATCCGCGATCTGGCCCTCAATGCGCAGCAGGTCGCTCGTGAACTGGTCAGGATGGAGATGACAGGTGAGGTCGACCGCCTGCCCGGCGGCCTGTTGAGCCGCCCGGTTTAACGGTCATCTCACGGCCTGTTTGACCTGAACAGTCCAACACCCCAGAGACGCCATTGACAAATCTTGCTCACGCGCCACATCTTGCCCCGCCAAGCACCCCATTGTGACTCAAAGGTTTTTTCATGCCCGTCGTTGTCGTCGAATCCCCAGCTAAAGCTAAGACAATCAACAAATATCTGGGTGATGACTTCACGGTCCTCGCCTCATACGGACATGTCCGCGACCTGCCCCCCAAGGACGGTTCCGTGGACACAGAGAACGGATTCGACATGCTGTGGGAGATTGGTTCCGACAGCAAAAAGCATGTCAAAGCCATCGCCGATGCGCTAAAAGACGATGATGTCCTGATCCTTGCGACCGACCCCGACCGTGAGGGAGAGGCGATCTCATGGCACCTGCAAGAGGCGCTGACCAAACGCAAGGCGATCAAGAAAACGACCGCCGTCAGCCGTGTCGTTTTCAATGCAATCACCAAAACCGCCGTCACCGAAGCGATGAAAGCGCCGCGTCAGGTCGACATGGAATTGGTTGAGGCGTATCTGGCTCGCCGCGCTCTGGATTATCTGGTCGGGTTCAACTTGTCGCCGGTTTTATGGCGCAAACTGCCCGGCGCGAAATCCGCCGGCCGCGTGCAATCGGTCTGCCTGCGCCTGATCGTAGAGCGTGAGATGGAAATCGAAGCCTTTCGGGCCCGTGAATTCTGGTCGGTAAAGGCGGTTCTGAATACCCCACGCGGCCAATCATTCGAGGCCCGCCTGACCAATCTAGCCGGCAAAAAGCTGGACCGCTTTGACCTGCCGACCGAAGCCGCCGCCTCATTGGCGGTGCAAGCCGTACATAGCCGTGATCTGTTGGTGCAATCGGTCGAGGCGAAACCCGCCTCTCGCAACCCATCCGCCCCGTTCATGACCTCAACATTGCAGCAAGAGGCCAGCCGCAAATTTGGGATGGGTGCGCGGCAAACCATGAGCACGGCCCAACGCCTGTATGAGGCCGGTCACATCACCTATATGCGGACCGATGGCATCGACATGGCACCAGAGGCCCTGACCGCCACGCGCGACGTGATCAAGGACCGCTACGGTGCTGAATACGTGCCATCTGCCGCCCGGATCTACAAAAATAAGGCTAAGAACGCCCAAGAGGCGCATGAATGTATACGACCAACCGAGCTGTCCAAAGCACCAGATGAGATGAAACTCTCTGAGGATGATCAGAGAAAACTGTATGACTTGATCTGGAAGCGCACGATCGCCAGCCAGATGGAGGCCGCCCGGATGGAGCGGACCACCGTCGATATCGGCTCTGGCGATGGAGAGGTGATTTTGCGCGCCACCGGTCAGGTCATGTTGTTTGATGGATTCATGCGGGTCTATGAAGAGGGCCGCGATGATGTGGCCGATGATCAGGCCGACGATGACGACAGCAAGCGTTTGCCACAGATTACCCAAGGCGATGTGGTCACGCCTGTGTCCGCCGCCCTAGAGGGTGATTTCGCCAAAGCCGCCGGTACAACCAGCGTAGATCTGATCGATGACGCCCCCGCCACCAGCCTGCGTAGCAACGGCTCGGCCCTGCTGTCCCCAGACGGGGCCGTTTTGGGCCTGCAGCACCACACCCAGCCCCCGCCAAGGTATACCGAAGCGACATTGGTCAAGCGCATGGAAGAGCTGGGCATCGGCCGCCCCTCAACCTATGCCTCGATCGTCACCACGATTCAGGATCGCGAATATGTCCGCAAGGACAAGAACCGCCTGATCCCAGAGGACAAAGGCCGTTTGGTAACAGCGTTCCTCAGCAATTATTTCCGCAAATACGTTGGCTATGATTTCACCGCCGACCTGGAAAATCAGCTTGATGAGGTCAGCGCCGGCGAACGCCCCTATAAAGAAGTGCTGGAGCGGTTCTGGCGGGATTTCAAAGCGGCCGTGGACGAAACCGCAGAACTGCGGATCACTGAGGTTCTGGAGAAGATCAACGATGTACTAGCGCCGCACCTTTTCCCCGCCAAGGAGGACGGCAGCGACCCGCGCCTTTGCACCAATTGTGGTGAAGGTCGTTTGTCGATGCGCACCGCGCGCTCTGGTGGTGCCTTCATCGGCTGCTCAAACTACCCAAATTGCCGCTACACCCGTGCTTTTGCCCCATTGAGTGAGGGCGGTGACGACGCCGGTGCCATCGGCCCGGATGGTTTGTTGCTCGGCGTAGATCCCGATACGTCGCTGCCCGTGACCCTGCGGACCGGCCGATTTGGCACTTATGTCCAGTTGGGTGAGGCGACAGCCGACGAACCCAAACCCAAACGCGCCTCGCTGCCCAAAGGTTGGGAAGTGGACGCTATGGATATCGATAAGGGGCTACAGTTGTTGTCCTTGCCCCGTGAGGTTGGCCCACATCCCGAAGACGGCGTGATGGTCGAGGCTGGCATCGGTCGCTACGGGCCGTTTGTGAAGCATGACCGGCTTTATGCTAATCTGGCGGATGTTGATGAGGTCTTTACCATCGGCATGAACCGCGCAGTTGAGGAACTAGCCAAAAAGGCCGCCTCTCGTGGTGGGCGCGGTGCCACGGTCAAACCCCTACATGAGCTGGGCGAGCATCCCGAGGGCGGCGGCGCGGTCAACGTCATGGCGGGTCGCTACGGACCATACGTGAAGTGGGAGAAAGTCAACGCGACCTTGCCCAAAGGCACGGAGCCTGAGGCCGTCACCATGGAAATGGCCGTTGAACTGATTTCTGAGAAGGCAACAAAGGGTGGTAAAAAGCCCGCCGCTCGCAAGAAGCCCGCAGCCACAAAAAAACCTGCCACTGCCAAAAAGCCTGCGGCTACGAAAAAGCCAGCCGCTGCCAAAAAGCCTGCTGCCAGCAAGACCAAAGCGCCCTGATAACGCGGAATTCACCGCAACCAGCGTGCAAGCGCCAATCGACCCGGCCCGCCCCTCAGATAGGGCGGGCCCGACAGGGCTAGAACCCCTCGTTTAGTATTGTCATACACTTTTTCTTGGCTCAAATACTCAAAGTCACAAGCTTGGGCCAATGTTTGCGGCTCACGAAACACCTTGGCGGGGGTCAATTGCCCACCGACCGCTTGAACTCCACTGCAGCCATCCCGACATATTGGTGACCTTCTAGGAGCCTGCGCCCATGCTTGATGCCCGCCAAGACGTTCTTGATTTTCTAATGACCCGGCAATCGACGCCGGCCAGTTGCCTGTCTGGTCCAGCCCCGTCACGCGACCAGTTGCAGATCTTGTTGAAAGCGGCCGCGCGCAGCCCTGATCACGGCGCGCTGACCCCTTGGCGGTTCTTGGTCCACAACGCCGCCGCATGTCAGCGATTAGCGACTTTGGTGGAAGATTTGGGCGCAGCTTCTGACAGGGACCCTGCCAAGGTTGCCAAGATGGCCCACCTGTTTCGAAATGCCCCGATGATCGTCACGGTCGTGTGTGATCCTAAACCCCATTATGCGATCCCGGAATTGGAACAAACCCTCAGTGCCGGTGCCGTCTGTCTGGCCCTATTGAATGCCAGCCTTGCGTCCGGATGGGGCGCAGTCTGGCTTAGCGGCTGGCCAGCATTTGATGCCGATTTCAGAGCCAATGGGCTGGACCTAGGCGCCACTGAGGCGGTCGCAGGTTTTATCCATATCGGCACTGCAAACGCTGTTCCACTGGGGCGAACTCGCCCGGATGTCACAGCCCTGACCACATGGGTAACCGCGTGATCCTTGGTGCCTTTTTCGCGGCACTGGGGCAACTGACTGACCGGCGTTTTACCGGGGTTCTGGCATTGGGGATCGGGCTAACAGTAGCCCTTCTGGCTGGCTTTTCGTATTTGTTCATTGCGGTCATCGACTGGGTCCTACCAGATACTGTCTCGCTGCCCTGGATCGGTGAGATAACCTGGGTCAGCGCCGCCGTCGGATGGGCCAGCATCCCAGTCACGCTATGGCTGTCAGTGATTTTGATGATTCCCGTCGCTTCTGCCTTTACCGGCATCTTTTTAGACCGGATCGCAAATGCGGTCGAGGATCGACACTACCCAAACCTACCGCCCGCACGCCAAATGGGGCTGGTTGAGGGGATGTCTGATGGACTGAAATTCCTGGGTGTCATGATTGGCGTGAACCTAATTGCGCTGATCGCTTATCTGGCCTTTGCACCGATCGCACCACTTCTGTTTTGGGGCGTGAACGGCGTACTTTTAGGGCGTGAGTACGGGCAGATGGTGGCTTTACGGCGCCTGGACGCCCGAGGCGCCGCCCAGTTTCGCAAATCCAACCGCATCACACTATTTGTAGCGGGTATTTTGATGGCGGTGCCATTGACAATACCAGTGGTCAACCTGCTGGTTCCGATCCTGGGCGCCGCCACTTTTACGCACCTTTATCATAAGCTTAGCGGATCTGCCCGCCGCCAAACCGTGTAAACAGATCGAAGTCTTCAACCCCGATCCACCCCGACAGTACAATGCCAATCACGACGATCCAAAGCGTGCCAGCAACTATGGATGTCAGGCGAAATTTCTGGCGCAATCTGGGTGCGGCAGGGGCCGATGCGGGTGTGCCCGGCACAATTGATCCGGTTTCAGCCTGAGACACTTGCCCCAAAGGCAGCACCACAAACAAGGTCAAGAACCACAAGATTGCATATAAGACGATTGCCGACATGATAGACATCAGACCTGCTCCAATTCAACTAAAGTACCTGTAAAATCTTTGGGATGTAGAAATAAAACTGGCTTTCCATGCGCCCCGATCTTCGGCTCACCTGATCCCAAAACCCGAGCACCAGCGGCCAGAAGTTTGTCTCGCGCAGCCAGAATATCATCAACCTCATAGCAAATATGATGGATCCCCCCCGAAGGATTCTTTGCCAAGAACCCGTTGATCGGGCTGTCATCGCCCAAAGGATATAGCAGCTCAATCTTGGTATTCGGCAGCTCGATGAACACCACGGTCACGCCGTGATCCGGCTCATCGCGCGGCGCGCCAACGTGTGCGCCCAACGTATCGCTATATTGAGCCGAGGCAGCAGCCAAATCGGGCACTGCGATGGCCACGTGGTTCAGGCGTCCGATCATGACCGCTCTCCTTTGTCTATTTGTTGAGCATATGCGGCGTGCGCGCAACTGATTGCAAGCGACGCGGAGACGCAGGGCCGTAGGTTTACCTCTTGTTCACCTTGCTAAGCTTTTATCATTCATAGGAATCGGCCTTGGGGGGCCATGAAAAATGGATGACACACTATTCGATCTGACGTTTCGACCAAAACCCACCACATCGCGGCCTTTATTGGGGCTGACGATACTGGTGGTTGAGGATAGCCGCTTTGCGTCTGAGGCATTGCGACTGCTGTGCCTGCGTTCAGGTGCGAGAATCCGGCGCGCCGATTGCTTAGCGTCAGCACATCGACATCTCAATGTTTACCGACCATCAGTGGCTATTGTCGATCTGGGACTGCCCGATGGCTCAGGCCTTGATTTGATATCCGATATGGCGTGCAAAACGCCGCGCGTACCTGTGATTATTGGGACCTCAGGGTCTGAACGCAACGCAGCCGAGCAGGCCGCCATGCAGATCGGGGCTGACGGCTTTATTGCCAAGCCTATGGTCAGTCTGGCCAGTTTTCAGGCCGAGGTATTGCGCCATCTGCCCACAGAATTTCAACCCACAGGCCCGCGCAAGCTTAGCGATGATGTGGTTGTGCCAGACGCGCTGGCCTTGCAAGAGGATTTGGCCCATGCGCTGGATTTGCTGTGTCTGGAGGAGCCGCCGCTAGAGTATCTTAAACCTTTTCTGACCGGTCTGGCGCGCGCTGCCGGTGACGAACCGCTATTAGAATGTATTGTGATGTTGCCAGATCGGCTGAACAAGATGGATCGCGGCGATCTAAGGGCCATTTTATCTGATCGGTTGGTTGAGAACGCCTTGGTCTAGGTTGGTCCGCTTAACCGCGGACCAAATCAGGGTCTGATGCCACACGAACCAATTGCGTCAGATCGGCCAGACGTTCGATCTGCATGCCATCAGCGGTGAAATTTGATGGGGCCAACCAAGCGTGAAATGCCTCACGCAACGCAGGCCATTCTTGATCGATCGCGGCAAACCATGCGGTGTCCCGGTTGCGCCCCTTGATAATGCCAGCCTGCCGGAAAATACCTTCATAGCTTAACCCTAGGCGCTCGGCCGCCCGGCGTGATGCCATATTCGCCGCATTACATTTCCATTCGTACCGGCGGTAGCCCGAGTCAAACGCCCATTGCATCATCAAAAACATCGCCTCAGTTGCGGCGCGGGTTTTTTGCAGCATTGGTGCGAAATTGATGTGACCGACCTCGATCGATCCCGCCTCGGGCGCGATCCGCAAGTAGCTGGCCACGCCACCCAGATGACCTGTGCTCAGATCCTCGATCGTAAAAAAGACCGGGTCATTGCCATCTTGCGCCCCTCTTGCCCACCGATGGTAGGCTGCCGCCGACGAAAACGGCCCATAGGGAAGATAGTCCCAAATAGTGTCCGATACCGAATTGGCCCAGTGCAGATCTGCGCAATGCGCATCCGCATCCAGCGGCACCAGCCGCACATATCGACCCTGCAACGCCACATCCACGGGGCGCGGTGGCGGGGCCCACCCCGTCACCACCACATTTATATCTCTTATCGACATACCATGCCCCTGCAGCACCAGCCCATAACATCATGAACAGACCAATTGAGTCGTAAATGCAAGCCTTGAGACGGCTTAATCGCGTGGGATGACCCGCAGCCCCAGCTCCATAAGCTGATCGGCCATAGGCTCACTTGGCGCGGACATCATCAGATCTTCGGCGCGCTGGTTCATTGGGAACAAGATCACCTCACGGATATTGGCCTCATCAGCCAACAGCATAACAATCCGGTCGATCCCGGCCGCACACCCTCCGTGGGGCGGCGCGCCATAACGAAATGCGTTAACCATGCCGCCAAACCGCTTACGCACTTCCTCTTCGCCGTATCCTGCCAGCTCAAACGCCTTGAACATGATCTCTGGCTGGTGATTCCGGATCGCACCAGAAATCAGTTCATACCCGTTGCATGCCAAATCATATTGATAGCCCAGCACCTCCAGCGGATCGCCGTCCAACGCGGCCATCCCACCTTGTGGCATCGAAAATGGGTTGTGGCTGAAATCGATCTTGCCACTGGTCTCATCGGCCTCATACATCGGGAAATCAACGATCCACGCAAAGGCGAACCTGTCCATATCGCTTAGGCCCAATTCCTCTCCGATCACAGTGCGCGCACGCCCCGCCACGCTTTCAAAACTGGACGGTTTTCCGCCAAGGAAGAAAGCGGCATCGCCGACGTTCAAACCCAGCTGCTGGCGAATGGCCTCGGTCCGCTCGGGTCCGATATTCTTGGCCAGCGGCCCTGCGGCTTCCATGCCGTCGGCACCCTCACGCCAAAAGATGTAGCCCATCCCCGGCAGACCCTCTTTTTGGGCCCAGACATTCATCCGGTCGCAAAACTTGCGCCCCACAGGGTCCGCACCCGCGGCACGAGGCGCTGGAATTGCGCGGATTTCGGTTCCGTCCTGCTCCAGAAGATTGGCAAAAATGCCAAAGCCAGAGCCCGCAAAATGCGTCGATACAACCTGCATTTTGATAGGGTTGCGCAGGTCCGGCTTGTCGGTGCCATACCAAAGTGCTGCATCTTTATACGATATCTGCTCCCAAACAGAATCAACTTTGCGTCCGCCGCCAAACTCCTCAAAGATACCCTGAACAACCGGTTGGATCGTGTCGAACACGTCCTGCTGCTCAACAAAGCTCATCTCAAGGTCAAGCTGGTAGAAATCTGTGGGCGATCGGTCAGCACGCGGATCTTCGTCACGAAAACACGGTGCAATCTGGAAATATTTGTCAAAGCCTGACACCATCAATAGCTGTTTGAACTGCTGTGGTGCCTGCGGAAGGGCATAAAACTTGCCTGGATGTAGGCGACTTGGCACCAAAAAATCACGCGCACCTTCCGGGCTGGAGGCGGTGATGATTGGCGTCTGAAACTCATTGAAACCCCGGTCCCACATCCGGTTACGAATTGATCGAACGACATTAGATCGCATCACCATGTTGTGTTGCAATTTCTCACGGCGCAGATCCAGAAACCGGTAACGCAGGCGGGTTTCTTCGGGGTATTCCTGATCGCCAAACACCATCAACGGTAGCTCTTCTGAAGCGCCTAACACCTCAATATCACGAATAAAAACCTCTACCTCACCGGTTGGGATCTTAGAGTTGATCAGGCTCGCATCACGCGCCTTCACTTCGCCATCAATCCGAATGCACCATTCAGAGCGCACCTTCTCCACTTGGGCAAAAACCGGGCTATCGGGATCAGCCAGAATTTGTGTAATCCCATAGTGATCACGCAAATCGATGAACAGCAGGCCACCATGATCGCGCACCCGATGGACCCACCCCGAAAGGCGAATGGTCTGGCCCACATGAGTGGAATTCAGATCGGCACAAGTGTGGCTGCGAAAGGCGTGCATTGTATTGTCCTTCTAGGGTTCGCGCCGGTTGACCAAGACACCATGCCGCTGTCAAGCTGGTTTTGGCCAAAATTCAACCTTTACCAGACCCAATCTGGCGGTTTTCGCCCCCGATTTTAACACCTCATGGCGGGAGCGCACACAAATTTCGGGTTGGCCAATCAGTTGTTTCAGATCAATCCTTACTGCGAATTTTTGCGCTATTATTCAAAACAGGCTTGGAAACTATAAAAAAATGTCTCAGGCTGGCTGATGATATGCAGGCAAGACCCGCCCGAGCAGACCCGATAGCAAATTTTGGGGGGCGATATGTGGAACTGGCTACTAGACCAAATGTTGCGTGGGTTCGTGACCCGCGGGACGCTGATTGTAAGCTTTCCTGACGGAGCCGAGCATCGCTACGGCTCTGGTGAAGGGCCGCCTATTCACGTGCACTTACGCGATCCCAAGCTGCCGCGCCGGATTGTAACGCAAACCGACGTCGCCTTGGGTGAGGCGTATATGAACGGCAGCATGACCTTGGCGCAGGATGATCTGAACGGTTTCCTTGACCTGATCATTCGCAATGTTTTGCCCTCTCAACGGCTTTGGTGGCGTAGAGCAATCTCAAAGACACGGCACCTGCGACGTACATTTGATCAGTGGAACCCACGCGCTCGGGCCCGTGCCAATGTGGCCCACCACTATGATCTGTCTGGGCAGCTTTATGACCTGTTTCTGGATGAGGACCAGCAGTATTCTTGCGCATATTTCCTGCATCCAAATATCAGCTTGGCTGAGGCCCAGACAGCCAAAAAGGCCCATATCGCGGCCAAGCTGCGGCTTGAAAAGGGAATGGAGGTGTTTGAGATTGGCTGCGGTTGGGGGGGGCTGGCCCTGTCGCTGGCGCGGGATTACGACGTCCGCGTCTTTGGCGTGACCCTATCGGAGGAACAGCACAAGTTTGCAACGGCCCGCGCCGAGGCAGAAGGCCTGTCAGACCGTGTCCAGTTTGGCCTGATGGATTACCGTGAGGTGACGGGAACCTACGACCGGATCGTCTCGATCGGTATGTTTGAGCACGTCGGCGCCCCGCATTTTAAGGAATATTTCGGACATGTGCAGGACCGGTTAAAGGATGACGGTATCGCCTTGATCCACACGATCGGGCGGGCCGGACCACCCTGCCACACCTCCCCCTGGATTACCAAATACATCTTTCCCGGCGGTTATGTCCCCGCGTTGTCTGAAATGACCACCGCGATAGAGAAGATTGGCCTCTATCCGACCGACATTGAGGTTTGGCGACTGCATTACGCCGAAACCTTGCGCCACTGGTACGATCGGTTCTGCGACCGCCAGCAAGAGGCCGAGGCGCTTTACGATCCTGAATTCGTACGGATGTGGCGCTATTATCTAAAGGTAAGCGAGATGACGTTCCGCCACGCCAACCAATGCGTCTTTCAAGTTCAACTGGCCAAAGATCAGGCCGCAGTACCTCTGACCCGCGATTATCTTTACACTGATGCGCAGCAGGCATTACGCGCGGCTGAATAGTCTGACCGCCCGGTCACCGGCGCGCTTTTAGCGCGAGTTCTGATTATAATGCAGGTCAGTGCAAAAACACTTGCTTTGCGGGCCCCAACCACCTTGCACCCAGCGTCGCGATGTCTATAAACCAGACGAATTTGCGCACCCGGGGGTCGTTATGCCAAAAAGAACCGATATCAAATCCATCATGATTATCGGGGCAGGCCCCATCGTAATTGGGCAAGCATGTGAGTTTGATTACTCTGGTGCGCAAGCGTGCAAGGCCCTGCGCGAAGAAGGGTACCGGGTCATTCTGGTCAACTCCAACCCCGCCACCATCATGACCGACCCTGACATGGCTGATGCCACGTATATTGAACCAATCACCCCCGAGATCGTTGCCAAGATCATTGAGAAGGAGCGGCCCGACGCGCTGCTGCCAACCATGGGTGGCCAAACCGGGCTGAACACCTCATTGGCGTTGGAAAAAATGGGCGTGCTGGCCAAATACGGCGTTGAGATGATCGGCGCCAAGCGTGAGGCCATCGAGATGGCCGAAGATCGGAAATTATTTCGCGAAGCGATGGACCGGATCGGTCTGGAAAATCCCAAAGCAATCATTGCCGAAACTATTGAAGAATGCATCGCAGCGTTGCCTCATGTCGGCCTACCCGCAATCATCCGTCCGGCCTATACCTTGGGCGGAACCGGCGGCGGAGTGGCTTTTAACCGTGACGATTATGAAAAGATCTGCCGCTCAGGCCTTGATGCGTCGCCAGTCTCTCAGATCCTGATCGACGAGTCGCTTTTGGGCTGGAAAGAATTTGAGATGGAAGTTGTGCGCGACAGCGCTGACAACGCAATCATCGTGTGTGCCATCGAAAACATCGATCCGATGGGCGTGCATACCGGCGACAGCATCACAGTGGCCCCTGCCCTGACGCTGACCGACAAAGAATACCAGATGATGCGCTCCGCCTCGATTGCAGTGCTGCGTGAGATTGGCGTCGAAACTGGCGGCTCAAACGTGCAATGGGCGGTGAACCCAGCTGATGGTCGCATGGTCGTGATTGAGATGAACCCGCGCGTGTCACGTTCCTCGGCGCTGGCGTCCAAGGCCACAGGCTTTCCGATTGCCAAGATCGCGGCCAAATTGGCGGTCGGCTATACGCTGGATGAGTTGGACAACGACATCACCCGCGTCACGCCCGCTTCATTTGAGCCGACAATTGACTATGTCGTCACCAAAATCCCACGCTTTGCATTTGAGAAATTTCCGGGTGCAGAACCATATCTGACGACCGCGATGAAATCCGTGGGTGAGGCGATGGCGATTGGCCGAACCTTCCACGAGTCGATGCAAAAGGCCCTCGCCTCAATGGAGACTGGGCTAACCGGCTTTGATGAGATCCACGTAGAGGGCATGCCCGGTCGCGACGCAATGATCTATCAAGACAGCGACAACACCCGTATTCTGGTGGGCCGCGATGCAGACGTCCAGTCCGCCATCGATAAGGCCATGACACGGGCATTGGCCAAACAAACGCCAGACCGGATCCGTGTGATCGCTGAGGCGATGCGCGTCGGCTTTTCAGATGATGAGATCAACGATATCACCAAGTTTGACCCGTGGTTTCTAGCCCGGATCCGTGAAATTATCGAGACCGAGGATGCCGTTCGCAAGGCCGGATTGCCGACCAATGAGACTGATTTGCGGGCCCTGAAAATGATGGGCTTTACCGACGCACGTCTGGGCAAGCTGACAGGCCGAGATGAGGGTCAGGTCCGCCGGGCTCGCATAAACCTTGGCGTCACGGCTGTGTTCAAACGCATCGACACCTGTGCGGCCGAGTTTGAGGCCCAGACCCCCTATATGTACTCAACCTATGAGGCGCCCGTCATGGGTGACGTCGAGGATGAGGCCCGCCCGTCAAACGCCAAAAAAGTTGTTATTTTGGGCGGTGGTCCGAACCGCATCGGCCAAGGCATCGAGTTCGATTACTGCTGCTGTCATGCTTGTTACGCTTTGACCGCGGCGGGCTATGAAACCATCATGATCAACTGTAATCCCGAAACTGTATCGACCGATTATGACACATCGGACCGGCTATATTTTGAGCCGCTGACCTTTGAACATGTGATGGAAGTCCTGCGTGTTGAGCAGCAAAACGGCACTCTGCACGGCGTAATCGTGCAGTTTGGCGGCCAAACCCCGCTGAACCTTGCCAATGCGCTACAAGAAAACGGCATCCCCATTCTGGGCACCACACCCGACGCCATCGATCTGGCTGAGGATCGGGAGCGGTTCCAGAAACTGGTCCAGAAACTGGGCCTCAAACAGCCCGAAAACGGCATCGCGACGACCAATGACCAAGCCCGGATTGAGGCTGAGAAGCTTGGCTATCCACTGGTCATTCGCCCGTCATACGTATTGGGGGGCCGCGCCATGGAGATTGTGCGCGATACCGCCCAGCTGGAACGCTACCTGTCAGAGACTGTGATGGTGTCAGGCGACAGCCCCGTTCTGCTCGACAGCTATCTGTCGGGTGCAGTTGAGGTTGACGTCGACGCCCTTTGCGATGGTACCCAAGTCCACGTCGCGGGTATCATGCAACATATTGAAGAGGCCGGCGTGCATTCTGGCGATAGTGCCTGCTCATTGCCGCCCTATTCCTTATCAGCCGATATCATCGCCACCTTGCGCGAACAGACCGTCGCATTGGCCCTTGCACTTAACGTTGTTGGCCTGATGAACATCCAGTTCGCCGTAAAAGACGGTGAGGTTTACCTGATTGAGGTGAACCCGCGCGCCTCACGCACCGTGCCCTTTGTGGCCAAGGCCGTCGGCTCTCCAATCGCATCAATCGCCGCCCGTCTTATGGCCGGGGAGCCGTTGTCGAACTTTGATCTAGTCGACCCCCAAATTAAGGGTTTCGCAGTAAAAGAGGCGGTTCTGCCGTTTGCGCGTTTCCCCGGTGTCGACACCATCCTTGGCCCTGAGATGCGCTCAACCGGTGAGGTTATGGGTTATGACGCCTCGTTTCCACGTGCCTTCCTAAAGGCGCAAATGGGCGCGGGCGTTGAGCTACCAACCTCCGGCAAGGTGTTTTTGTCGATCAAGGACATGGACAAACAGGCCCCTATGCTTGAGGCCGCGCAGATCCTCATCAAACTCGGCTTTTCATTGATTGCCACGCGCGGCACCGCCGCGTGGCTGGTTAAAAACGGGCTGGCCTGCGATCTGGTCAACAAGGTCTATGAGGGTCGCCCCGATATCGTCGACATGCTCAAAGACGGTGCGATCGCGCTGGTGATGAACACAACCGAGGGCGCACAAGCCGTTGAAGACAGCCGCGAAATTCGCTCTGTCGCCCTGTATGACAAGATCCCCTACTACACAACCGCCGCCGGTGCCCACGCAACAGCGCTGGCCATGCAAGCCCGTGAAGAAGGGGATGTTGGAGTGATGGCGCTGCAGGGGTGAAAGCTAAAAATTCGTCTGATTGAAAGACAGTGTTCACTCGGTCGACCCAATTCCATCGGTAAACAAAAGCCAGTATCGGGGCGTCAGATTGGCGCCCCTAAATTCTAAAGTAATGCCGCGTGGGATGGGTGAAAGATGCGCAAACCCAGCATCCATTCGCTCGCAATGTACGGTATCAGGTATGCGGCGATCGCCTTGCCTAATCCACCTCGGGTTTCAACGCCTTGCCGCAATCCCAACACCCTTACCGCGCAAAAGCGCAAAACCACGTCGTTCATCTGTTTTGCCGCGAAACGCACGAATTTCGGTGCATTGGTCAAAATAGACCCGATGACCTTACGTTACCCAAAAAGGCGCCCATGCAGTGTGCACGACCCGTGCATCTTGACCTCAGGTTCAAAAACCCGCCATTTGGACCCTCTGAATTTGGGGGAGCCATGCACCAGCCAGCCATCACCGGGACCGGAGTGTTCACCCCGTCGCAAGTCATCACCAATGACGAACTTGTGGTCGCATTCAACGCCTTTGTGGACCTCTACAACGTTGAAAACGCGGCTAAAATCTCTGCCGGAACATTGGCACCCAAAGCACATTCTTCAGCTGAGTTCATTCTGGCGGCGTCAGGTATAGAGCAGCGCTATGTCCTTGATAAGACTGGTATTCTTGACCCTACCGTGATGCATCCGTGGTTGCGTGCACGCAGTGATGATGAACCCGGTCAGATGGCCGAAATGGCACTGGACGCCTGCATCCAAGCCCTTGAAATGGCAGGAAAAACTGGTGCCGATGTTGGGGCGGTGATCTGCGCGGCCTCCAACCACGAACGCGCCTATCCTGCGGTGGCTATTGAGATCCAAGATCTACTGGGAATTCAAGGGTTTGCATTTGATATGAATGTCGCTTGCAGCTCTGCCACCTTCGGCATTCAGGCCGCCGCCGACATGATCAAAGCTGGCAGTATCCAAAGTGCACTGGTCGTCAGCCCTGAGATTTGTTCAGCGCATCTGGAATGGCGCGACCGCGACTGTCATTTCATCTTTGGCGACGTCTGCACCGCAGTTTTGATTGAGCGGGCACAGGACGCCAAAGGACCGTCTTTCCACATTAAATCAACGCGTTGTGCAACTAATTTTTCAAACAACATCCGGAACAATAGCGGCTATCTGCGCCGAACTCGCAAGGATCAAATGGAGGACCGCCGCGACATGCAATTCATGCAAAACGGCCGCAAGGTGTTCAAAGAAGTCCTACCGCTGGTCAGTCGTCACATCGCCGATCATATGGCGGATGAGGGCGTGCGAGCCACTGATCTAAAACGTCTTTGGTTGCATCAGGCCAATAAGACGATGAATGACTATATCGGAAAAAAGGTCCTTGGCCGGACGCCTGAGCCAGATGAGCAGCCCAATATTCTACAAGATTATGCCAATACATCCTCAGCAGGATCGATCATCGCATTCTCCAAATACTCCCAAGATTTGGAACTGGGTAACATGGGGCTGATCTGCTCATTCGGTGCGGGGTATTCAGTGGGTTCGGTGATTGTTGAGCGCGCTTAGAGGGTTTTTGATACTCTAGCGCTATCGCTATTTCTTAGAGACCCTCTCTCGGGTTTCGGCCGCCGTTTCCATGCGTTCCGAATAGCGATCCAACAAAACATCAGATCGGCCTCGAACCATGACGGTAAAGCGGGCCAATTCCTCCATCACGTCGACAAGACGCCGGTAATAAGGTCCCTCAGGCAGCCGCCCGTCTTGGAATTCCAGCCATGCCTTGGGGATTGAACTTTGGTTTGGAATTGTGACCATCCGCATCCAGCGCCCCAAGATCCGCATCTGGTTGACCGCGTTAAAGCTTTGCGAACCACCAGAGACCTGCATCACCGCAAGGGTCTTACCCTGTGTCGGCCGCACCCCGCCCATATTCAACGGCAGCCAATCGATCTGAGTTTTCAAGATGCCAGTCATGGCCCCGTGCCGCTCTGGTGACGACCAAACCATGCCTTCCGACCAAACCGCCATCTCGCGCAACTCTGCTACCTTTGGATGCGTGGGCTCAGCATCGTCAGGCAAAGGCAGTCCGCTGGGGTCAAACATCCGCGTCTCGCAGCCCAAGGCCCGCAGGATCCGGGCCCCTTCCTCTGCTGCCCGGCGTGAGTAGCTAACGTCGCGCAATGAGCCATAGAGCAGCAAAATGCGCGGCGGATGCCCCGGATCACCGGGGGCCACAAGATCAGCAAAATTCAGAGGCTTGAGTTGGAGTGGATTAAGGGCTGGCGTGTCAGAAAGAGCAGTCAGCGTCCGGCTCATGGGCTTTCTTTCTCAAAATGCAGCTTCATATCCAACAAAACTTGTTGCAGCGCTAGTGTTTCACGTAGCAATCGCTTGGATTCGTTGACGGAAATTACCCCGTCTTGGATCGATTGATTATATTCAGCCATCAACATCGCAAAACGCTGGCTAAGGACAATCACATCAGAGTTAACGCCCGCTGAGCCCGCGTTTCGCCGTTCTTTGTCATAACTTAGCGTGATGCCTCTCAACTCGGCCAACGCTGTGGTGACATGAGGAAAACCCGCCGCACGTTCCAGTGCTGACACCGCATCGACCGGAATGAACCTGTCGGAATGCTCAGGCGCATCAGAAAAATATCGACCTAACGTCGCCTTGGATTTACCTGTCAATTCGCATGCAGCGGCAAATCCAACGTCCTTGATCAAAGCTTCGGTATGTTTCTTGAGATAGTTACCAGACATTCAAATGCTCTTTTCCCGTTCCCACAATCGGGACTAAGAAAGAAAGCCCAGTTTTCCCCTGCCGGTCAACGATATCAGCTGACAAATTTCAAACGTCAGAACATGTGTTGCTCTGATGCTTATCCAATGCCGGTCTAGGTTTCGTCCGGTGAAGGTGGGGGTCCGTCGCGGGTTTTGGCGTTTCGGTGCCAAAATGATCTATACCTTCTGAGGCAGCCCCCTTTCCTTCACGTCGAACTCTTCGACGCGCCGGCCCTTGCGAGCGACGAAGGACTCGGGCAAATCTAGCGGCATGGCAAAGCTTTATTTCAATTACTCCACCATGAACGCCGGCAAATCGACCTTGTTGCTGCAAGCGTCCCATAACTACATAGAACGCGGCATGCAGACCTATCTAATGACTGCAAATTTCGATGATAGGTCCGGAACTGGACAGATTGGCAGTCGGATTGGGCTGGCGGCGCCGGCGGACACATACAGCGTCACCAGCGATCTTTATGCCATGGTTGATGCGCGGCTAAAGGCTGGCCCTTGTGCGTGCGTTCTGATCGATGAGGCGCAATGGATGACCCGCGATCAGGTCTGGCAACTGGCGCGTGCAGTGGATGATCTGGCCGTGCCTATTATGTGCTACGGCCTGCGCGTCGATTTTCGGGGCGAATTGTTTCCAGGATCCGCCGCGCTGTTGGCATTGGCTGATGAAATGCGAGAGGTCCGCACCATCTGCCACTGTGGACGCAAGGCCACAATGGTGATCCGCACAGATGCAGCCGGCACCGCATTGACCGAAGGAGCGCAAGTCGAGGTCGGCGGCAATGATCGTTATGTTTCACTGTGCCGCCGCCACTGGCGCATGGCCGTCGGCAAGGACTGATTACCAGACCAAATTTGGCAGCGGTTCACCGTTTTTCAACGCTAATGCATTGCTAAGCGCCATCCGCCCCATCGCTTCGCGCGCCTCAAGCGCCGCTGTGCCAAGATGCGGCAGCAACGTCACCGTTTCCAGTGCAATCAGTTCGCGAGGGACCTTTGGCTCAAACTCGTACACATCCAGACCAGCACCTGCGATTTGCTGGTTTTGCAGGGCTGCGATCAATGCCGCCTCATCAACGACATCCCCACGCGAGATGTTAATAAAATGGGCATGGGGTTGCATCGCGGCCAGTTCCGCGCGTCCGATCAGATGATGGGTCTCAACGCCACTGGCTACCGCAATGATCACGATATCTGCTTGGCCCAACGCATCTGGCAACGCCATCTGAGTCGCCGGAAAATCGATGGTTTTGGAAGATCGGTTGTGAAATATGACCCGCATCCCAAACCCGAAATGGCAGCGCTGCGCGATCGCCTGACCGATACGGCCCATACCGATGATAGCCACTGTTTTGCCCGTCACGTGAAGGCCCAGCATCTGTGTCGGCGTCCAACCAGCCCATTTACCTGCGCGCACCATCCGCTCACCCTCAGCGGCACGGCGCGCAGACATCAACATCAAGGTCATCGCGATATCTGCAGTCGAATCGGTTACGGCGCCCGGCGTGTTGGTGACCGAAAGACCGGCCTTGCGAGCCGCATCTATGTTGATGTGGTTGTAACCAGCCCCAAAATTCGCCAGCAATTTGCAGCGGGGGTCTGGGACAGTGGCAAAGACCTCAGCCGAAAAACCATCCCCCAAGGTTGGGACGATTGCGTCATATTCAGCCAAGGCCGCGATGCAGTCCTGCGCCGTCATCGGGCCGTCAACGTCGCGCGCTGTCAACTCAAACTCAGCAGCAGCCTCGGCCATCACGGCGTCAGGCAATTGGCGGGAAATCAATAGGCGCATCTAATACATCCTTTGGCCATTGGCGACCTTGTAGTCTGGGGAAAGCAGGACGATCCCGCCGTCAGCGTCAGAGACGCCAAGCACGAGGATCTCGGACATTATCGGCCCTATCTGGCGAGCAGGGAAATTCACAACCGCCATAACTTGGCGGCCAATCAGCACTTCTGGCGTATAATGCGCAGTAATCTGGGCCGAGGATTTCTTGACCCCCAGCTCATCGCCGAAATCAACCCAAAGCTTGATTGCAGGTTTGCGCGCCTCGGGGAACGGCTCCGCGCAGACAATTTCACCAACCCGAATATCAACCTTTAGAAAATCATCAAAATTGATCTCAGCCAATGAGTTACCCTTTTAACGCGCGGGAGCGGTCTGCCGCAGCAGCCACGGTCTTGATCATCAATGGCGTCAGGCCTGTGGCCGGATCCATCAAGACCTCAAGCCCAGCTTGCGTCGTCCCATTGGGTGATGTGACGTTAATGCGCAATTGCGATGGCGTCTCCCCAGCGGCCTCAGCCAGCGCGCCGGCCCCTGCAACGGTCGCCTTGGCCAATTGCATCGACAACGCAGGCGACAGTCCTTGTGCTTGGGCCGCCGCGGCCATCGCCTCAATCATGTTGAACACATACGCAGGGCCAGATCCTGACACACCAGTAACCGCGTCGATCTGATCCTCGGTCTCCAGCCGAACAACTTGGCCGACAGCAGACAGCAGCACGTCAGCCAGATCAAGATCGGCCTCCGACGCCATACTATTTCCAATAATCGCAGAGATCCCTTTGCCAATAGCCGCAGGCGTATTGGGCATCGCGCGGATGATCCGGGTCCCAGCGCCCAATGCGTCTTGATAGGTTGAAATTGGCGTACCCGCGGCGACAGACAAGATCAGGGTTCCACTACCAAAGCCGCGCAGCTTGGGCAGCGCATCTGCCATCATCTGTGGTTTTACCGCAATCAGGGCAATCGCAGGATCCGCGGGCAGATCGGCGTTGATATGGACGCCTTGATCCTTGACCCAGTCCGATGGGTAGGGATCCACAACCCATATCGATTTCGCTGGCAACCCCTGGGCCAACCAGCCTTTCAGCATGGCCGATCCCATCTTACCGCAGCCCAGCATCACTAGGCCGCGGTTGGTAATGTCATCGAATGTCATTGTCTCTCCCGGCAGCGTTGTTTCGCCGGGTCAGGTTAGGCGCGGCCGTACCCCTCCGCAATGGCAACCTGCATCGCTTGCGTCGGGCTTTGATCACCCCAGCATGCCAGTTGGAATGCGGGATAATACCGTTCGGCCGCGACAAAGGCGGTCTCAACCATGCAGGCAATTTGATCGGCGCCAGCAATCTGATCCCCGGCTAAAACCAGCCCATAGCGATAGACCATCAGTTTTTGATCGGCCCAGTAGCTGAACGCACCGGCCCAGCATTTGTCATTTGCCAGGTTGAGGGTTTCATACAGCGCTGGCAGCTTGTCTTCTGGCGGTTCCATATCAAAAGTGCAAATCATGCGCAGCGTTTCGTCATAACCTGACCAGGCCAACGTCACGGAATAGGTGCGCCACTGGCCCTCAATAGCCATTGCAATCTGATCATCAGCGACTCGGTCAAAATCCCAATCGTGGAACGTTGCCAGTGTTTCTACGATATCGATCGGATGAAGATCTTCTGTTTCCAGATACTGCTCGGATAACGACATTGCCCAGGCCTCTCGTTGGTAGCCTCGCATAGGGTCTGGTCCTTCCGACCATAACGCCCACTAGAAGCTGGGTGCCTCACTACGGGTCGCCGGATCATATCCGACCCCATACCACATATGGTGGAGACTGAACCACGAGCTGTAAAGAAGTATTTTTGCGACAACCAGCGGACTCGGCGCTTGACGCCATCCTATCCACAGATTCGATTAAGCACGGGCTTTGGCAGAGCCACGCTATTCGGCGACGGCCAGAATTTGATGTCCAAGGAGGTTTTTAAGATCAAGACGCTGACCATCCGAAAGGCCGCCAGCGATCACTTCCATAAATGGCACGCCTATTTTGCGAAACGCTTCGCGCTTTATATGGTCACGCTTAATCGCGTTGCCCTGATAGTGGCCGCCACCCTGATATTCGATGGCAATGGTTGGAAAACCGGCCCTGTCAATAAGGATGAAATCAACGCGTTTGCT
>JBLHOS010000033.1:0-30005 GCA_047623825.1 Paracoccaceae bacterium
CTTTGTAATAGATGCCTTGGGAGATGCCTTACCCCTCTCGGGATCATGCTCTGCATGACCCTGCCGGGCAGTGGGCGGCACAGCTCAGCAATGCTGTCTTCGCCACGCAGGCCGTCCAAGACGATCCGGATCTTCTCTTCGGATGAATACTGTTTGCGCGCCTCTCGGGACATTGCTGCGCAATACCCTGCCGGGCAATAGTGGCCCGTCTGATATCTTTAACGAGCGTCTCGCCAGGGCTTTTGCGTGTTCCAGTTGTCTGTCTCATCTTCCACTCCTCAGTGGTTACGATGAGCCAAGAACACTCTCTTATCAAATAAACCTAGTTGGACCCATAAGCGCTGACGTCAGACAGTACTGATTTGTGCAACAAAGTTGTCAGCGATACCACTGAAGCGAGATTTCAATAAGTTTAGGTTAATCTCGCGCGTACCAAGCGAAACGGCTAAATCATTGGCATGGTTTTGACCCAGCTGTCAGTGTCCTGTGTCGTGTAGGACAGCGTATTGGTGCTATCAGACGAATGCGAACCAATCTCAGTGGGCCACCAAATGCCGGAACCTGACCTAGGCAACGTTCGCGCCGTTCTACTCGGCGCTAGGCGCTCGTTCTAAACACTTCCGCAGCTACGCTCTCGCCGATCGCAAGTGCGCCCTCAATCAGACCAGGGCTCAATTCCGATACCTCTGACACAGCGAACCGAACTCGGCCATCGAGATAGGGTTGCCGGAGCACGGCGCTGCCGACGTCAGGATGGGCGGCGGGGTGGGAGACGTCCAGGTCTGTCACGATACGAGGGTTTGCCGCCCAATCTTCAACTACAAGCGTTATGGGATGTAGCGCAGCTTTTCCAAAACATTCGGAAAGCTGATCCAAAATGGCCTGTCTAAGGCCCTTAGGGTCGTTTCGCCGTTGTTCAGGCGTCCAACTGACAAAGCCAAATATCGCTGCAGGAGTGTTGTCGACGCCAGTATGGTCGTGCGCCTCGATCAGAGGTCCGCTACGACTTGCAATCCGACCGGACAGCCCAGCGTCTCGCCAGAAAGGGCTTTCATAGAGGGCAACGGCTTTGGCGTGAGTAGCCATCCAAGTTGGTGTGCTGAGCATTGCGTCGATCAGGCTCGGTGGCGCCCAAGGAAGGTTCAAGGTCACGGCGGCGACCCGAAGTGGAACCGCGACAATCACCTTTTCCGCGGTGACGACTTCACCTGAACCAAGCTGAACGGCGATTTGTTTTTTTCCAACTTCAGAAATTCCAGTGACCGAAACCGATGTCCGAATGCTGGCATGGCCAATTCGGTTGGCGAGGGCTTCAATCAAGGCCGTCGGACCGCCGACGATGCGAACCATGCCATCCTGCCCAGGCAAACGTTGGCGAACCGGAGCCGGACCGTATCCTAGGATCACGGCATCCCCTTCGTTAAATTGTTCGAACGTCGACAGACCAAGCTCTTGGAGCCATCGCGCAGCTACGGGTTGATACTTTGGCCAAACCCAAGTCGGGCCGAGATCGGCAAGAGCGTGCTGACTGACAGGATCACGTAGCGCGCGAATTCGGCCTCCGATGTGCGTGTCGGCTTCGAGGACTTGAACCTTGGCGCCTGCGTCGCAAAGTGTTGCTGCTGCCGTTAGCCCAGACAGGCCTGCACCGATAACGACGATGTCCAAAATTTCACCTCACCGGTTGTGACATAAGTAGAAACCAACTCCAATGACAGCCGAATGCAGCATTCGCTTAGCCTATGCAAACCCCGCAAAGGATCAATTCTGTCCGGCAACTCCTTCGAACCGAGAGCGACCAACGCACATGGAGCTCAGAAAGGGGAAACCTCACCTCAACCTGATTTGTGCAACACGGTCCCTGTCAGAGGAAACTGGCTTGAGGCGGGCAGTATGACGACCTAGCGTTGCCTGATAACAAAACACAGCCCATTTCGATATTTCAGACGAGCCTTGAGATCATCCGCTTGGCAGTGATGCTGTACATCCGATTCCCACTTTCGGTTCGCAATGTCGAAGATTTGCTGCATGAGCGAGGCATCGACATCAGCCATGAGACGGTCCGGTTTTGGTGGAACAGATTTGGCCCGATGTTTGCCGTTGAGATCCGCCACAGACGGACTGATCGAATACGGTCGGGTACACGCTGGCAATGGCACTTGGATGAGGGGTTTGTGACGATCAACGGCGAGAATCCACATCAGCGCTTTCAAAGGCGAGAGCGGGCCATGCTTCGCTTCAGGCGGATGCGAAGACTACAGTAATCCGCATACGTCTACGGCTCAGTTCATACTCATTTCAACCGAGAGCGTCATCTCTACAACCGATCTAATTTCAAGCTGAACCGTGCCGCCGCTCTCGTCGAGTGGTGCCGCTGCTGCGCGGCCTAACAGATTAAGACCACTGGAGAAATGAAACCGGTTTGCATCTGTCTGAAAGCACCTCCATGCCGATCCGGCGAGAGCGAGGTCTGGCAGTGTACGAAGGCGTTTGCGTTGACCGAAGGCGATATTGGTTTTACCGTTGCTGTGGATGCATTGCTTTGGTTTCCATCTTTATGAGGATGCGACAAACCAGTCGCGCATGTTGGAGATCATACGATCGACCTGAATTTTCACAATATGGAGACGCCCGCGCTGATCTTGGATATCGACCGGCTCAGAGCGAACGCAGAGCGGATGCTGACCCATTGCGCAGACCTTGGTGTCACGCTTCGCCCGCATGTGAAAACGCCGAAATCCGTAGATGTGGCCAAGCTGGCGACCGGCGGGCGGATGTCTACCATCACTACCTCGACCTTGGCTGAGGCAGAGCATTTCGCCAAGGCCGGATTTACAGACATTCTTTACGCGGTCGGCATCACCCCGAACAAATTCGCCCGCGTACGGCGGATAGGGCCAGGGCTGATGTTAGTGGTGGATTCCATCGAAATGGCTGTGGCCCTTGCCGAAAGCAACCTGCCCAATCCGGTGCTGATCGAAATAGACTGCGGCGAACACCGCGGTGGCCTGCACGAGACAGACCCGACGCTGGAGCAGATCGCCCGCGCACTTGGCGCGCAATTCGCAGGTGTCATGAGCCATGCCGGGCAATCCTACTCGACCGACGATTTGGCGATTATCCAGCAGATGGCGATGACTGAGGCCGATGCCGCGCGACGGGCTGCGGATCGTTTGCGGGAGGGTGGGCTGGAGGTTGGCATTGTCTCCATCGGCTCGACGCCGACGGTTTTGCACGCGGACAATCTGGACGGCATCACCGAACTACGGGCCGGCATCTATCTTTTCTACGATCTATCCCAGGTCGGGCGGAAGATTTGTGGGTTTGACGACATTGCACTCACGGTTCTAAGCACCGTGATTGGCCATAACCGCAATGCGGGCGTGCTCACGCTTGATGCAGGTGCGCTGGCCATGTCCAAGGATATTGGTGCGCAGAAATATCTGCCAAATGCCGGATATGGCTGGCTCTGTGATGCCGACACTCTGGCCCCGCTTGGCCTGTCCGTGGACGTCGTCCATCAGGAACATGGGACCGTCCCTATCACGGATCCAAATGTCTATGATCAACTTCCCATCGGGTCGATGGTCCGCATATTGCCAGTCCATGCCTGCCTGACCGCCGCCGGCGGCTATGGGCGCTACCATCTGACCGATGGACGGGTCTGGTCGCGTGTGGATGGCTGGGACTGATCAAAGTGCGGATGCTTGCCAAGCGGATCGTTGTGGCCACTCAAGGGCACTGTCAGAGCAAAACCGGCTGAGGCGGGCAGGGCGCCGCTCAGCTTCTGCGAATGACAAAACACCCCCGCTTTCGCTCCTTCAAGAGGAGCCCCGCGATCACCCGTTTGGCCGTCATGATGTGTGTTAGGTTGCCGCTTTCGCGTCGCAAAGTTGGGTCTTTCGCACAAGCGAGGCATCGACATCAGCCATGACGCGGTTCGGTTTTGGTGGAACATATTTGGCCAGATGTTCGTCGCTGAGATCCGCCGCAGACGGTGTGATCGAATGCGGTGGGGGACTCACTGGCGAGAACTCGCATCAATCCTTTTGAAGGCGAGAGTGGGACATACTACGCTTTGGGCGGATGCGAAATTTACAGAGATCTGCCGCCGTCCACGGCTCAGTCCACGACCGATCAAATTTCAAACTCTACTGTGCCGCCGCTCTTGCCAACTGGTGCGGTTCAGCCTTGGCTCAAAATGCTCTGAGCTTGCATGGGACTAGAATAGGTTCTTTTGAAGCGTTGGATTTTCCGATCAACTCGAATGCTTTGTTCAGCATTGTGGTGACGTCCTGCTCAACCATTCCAATATTGCCGGGCAGGAAAGATCCGAAAGGATCCCAGTCAAAGCAACCATATCTTACCTTGTCGGCGTCACTCGCAAGCTCGCTGTGCCATCGCACAACGCCTTCAAGTGAAATTGTCGAATTGACAAAAAGACCCGAAGGGCCATCTGGTTTGAAACTTTCTAGGACCTTTGCTGCACTCTCAGCCGAATAGCCGGTTGCCATGATATGGGTGTCTGGAACAGATATTGAACGTTCGTGTTGTGCGGCCAAGAAACCGTCTAGGCGTGCGGCAGTGTTGTGATCCGCAAGTCGCCCGCCAACAAACCGCAATGGTCCGCTCCAACCAAGATCTTTTTCGCAACGATCCAGAATGAGCTTTGTGAGATCGCGTGCCGCAGAATAGTTGTCGGAAATCACGGATGGCGCGTCTCTGCCCGGCAGATCCAGATTAATCGACTGGACGCCTGACGCGCTGCAAAAAGCCGAAATACGATCCGGGTCCGTTGCTCCGGTCGAGATCAAGCATTCGGCCTGATAGGAGATAAGCTCCTTTGCTGCCTCAAACTCCAAATCGGGATTACGCTGCGTGCAAGTGACCACCGGAAAAAATCCACGTGCTCGTGCCATCGTTTCAAATTGCTCCGCGATGTCGCCAAAGTACCGGTTGTCGTATTTCGGGACGATCATGCCGACAATGTTGGAACGCTCTCGTCGCAAAAGGCTGGCCTGCACGTTGACAGAGTAACCTTGCTCTTCTGCGAGGCGCATGACCCGCTCGGCCAGTTTTTGACTGATTCGACGCTTCTCCCACGTCCCGTTGAGTACGGAACTCACCGCGCTTGGGGAGGCGTCAGCAAGTTTGGCGAGGTCGTAGATCGTTGTTCTCTTGGTCTCTTTTCCCATATTCTTCGTTGCGACCTCAGACCCTTCATTCAAAGTTATTCAACCATCTTGACGCTGATCAATCGATGGAGCAACCTTGCGCAATCGATGGTGCAAATAAAGCTGTCGGTTGCGCATACTTTGTGATGCGTTGGGAGGAGTTCAGTTCTGGTACCATAGCAACCCGAACTGTGGGTGGCTCGCAGCCCGGTGTTTTCTTCTCAAGTGTCACTCTCCGCATGAGCGGGCGCTAATTTGGTTTGGAGGAGTAAACAAATGAACAAGAGCAAATCCCTTGCGGTGGCATCGACGCTGGTCGCCACTCTGCTCGCCACAGCGGCAACCGCGCAGACGGTTGCATTCTTGATGCCTGATCAGGCATCAACCCGATATGAACAGCACGATTGGCCCGGCTTCCAAGCCGCGATGGGCGAGCTTTGCCCTGACTGCACTCTCATTTACCAAAATGGCAACGCGGACGTTGCTCTGCAGCAGCAGCAGTTCAATTCCGTAATCGCACAAGGTGCGACCGTAATTGTTCTTGACCCGGTTGACTCAGCCGCTGCCGCCGCGCTTGTCGAGATTGCTCACTCTCAGGACGTCCAAGTGATCGCTTATGACCGTCCGATCCCGGACTCACCTGCAGATTTTTATGTGTCCTTTGATAACGAAGGCATCGGCTATGCTATTGCCCAATCGTTGGTAGAGCACCTTCAGGCCATGGGTGTCCCAGAAGGTGCCGGTGTTCTTCAGATCAATGGTTCGCCCACTGATGCAGCAGCTGGCCTGATCCGTGATGGCGTTGATCGCGCACTCGATGCATCACCCTACGTGACCATGTCTGAATTCGATACGCCAGACTGGGCGCCGCCAAGAGCGCAGGAATGGGCCGCAGGCCAGATCACGCGCTTTGGTGGTGACATTATGGGCATCGTTGCGGCCAATGACGGCACCGGTGGTGGGGCGATTGCCGCGCTAAAGGCTGCGGGTGCAGATCCGCTTCCGCCTGTCACTGGAAATGACGCGACGATTGCTGCGCTACAGCTGATTATTGCGGGCGACCAGTACAACACAATTTCCAAGCCCTCCGAGATTGTTGCTGCTGCGGCGGCCGAAATTGCGATGATGTTGATCAACGGTGAAACTCCTGTGGCCACCTCAACGCTCTACAACACGCCATCCCGGCTGTTTGTACCCGCTGTCGTGACCCAGGAAAACATCAAGGCAGAGATCTTTGATGCTGGCATCCAATCGGCCGAAGACGTCTGCACAGCTGAATATGCTGACGCATGCGCGGCGCTTGGCATCGAATAACAAAGACCTTTTGCGCTGCGCCTAGTCTGCGGCGCCGCGCATTTTTTCACAAGTGGAGACAGTCATGACACAGAAAAATGCTGGCCCAGAAAAAGGTGAACTTATTTTGCGGCTGCGCGGGGTAGGTAAACAATTTGGTGCCGTGACTGCTTTGGAAGACATCGAACTCGACGTCCACGCAGGTGAGGTCGTCGCCCTGGTTGGTGACAACGGCGCGGGTAAATCCACACTTGTGAAGGTTCTGGCCGGGGTGCATCAACCAACCTCTGGTACCATCGAATATCTTGGTAAGCAGGTGTCGCTGGACAATCCGGGCAAGGCCCTCGAGATGGGGATTGCGACGGTCTTTCAGGATCTCGCACTGTGCGAAAACCTTGATGTCGTTGCTAATCTCTTTCTGGGTCATGAGATTTCACCATGGTGCATGGATGAAGTGCAAATGGAGGTCCGCGCGTGGACGCTTTTGCAGGAATTGGCTGCGCGTATCCCCTCCGTCCGCGAGCCCATCGCATCCCTTTCCGGCGGCCAACGTCAGACAGTCGCCGTCGCACGTTCGCTGCTGCTGGACCCCGAAATAATCATGCTGGATGAACCGACAGCCGCATTGGGCGTCGCGCAAACCGCTGAAGTGCTCAATCTGATCGAACGGGTTCGTGATCGCGGCCACGGGGTCATTCTGATCTCGCACAACATGGAAGATGTACGCGCAGTTGCAGATCGCATTGTCGTACTGCGTCTGGGAAAGAACAATGGCGTCTTTACCGCAGAAACATCGCACCAAGAACTGGTCTCTGCGATCACTGGCGCGAGTGAGAACTCTGTCTCGCGCAGGGCAGCACGCAAACTCGAAGAGGTCGGGGAAGACTAATGACACAGAATATTCAGAAGAACCTATCTGGCCCTCAACTTGACCGTGCTGATACGCGTGTGCGCAATGACGTTGGTTTGTCGGGGGCACTGCGCGGGTTCATCGATCAAATCCGGTCGGGTGATCTCGGCGTGCTGCCGGTCGTGGTCGGCCTGTTGCTGATTTCGACTGTTTTCAGTGCCCTCAACCCTATTTTCCTGGCGCCCAACAATCTGGTTAATCTGTTGTTCGACGCTGCAGCAGTTGGCTTGATCGCGCTGGGCGTGGTCTGTGTGCTGCTGCTTGGCGAAATCGATCTGTCTATCGGCTCGATGAGCGGTCTTGCCTCTGCAATGACTGGGGTGCTTTGGGTCAACTCGGGCGTTCCTTTGCCGATCACGATAATCGCCGTCATGTTTACTGGCGCGCTGGTTGGGCTACTTTTTGGCTTCTTGCGCAATCAGTTCGAGATGCCAAGTTTCGTTGCAACCTTGGCAGGGCTGCTCGCACTTCTGGGCCTGCAACTTTATATTCTTGGGCCGACCGGATCTATTAACCTGCCATTCACATCGCCCCTCGTGCGGTTCGGGCAGATCCTGATCATGCCAGCGTGGCTCTCCTACATCGTTGCGGTCATTCCTAGCGCCCTAATTGTGTTAGGGAGCATGCGCACCAACCAGCAGCGAAGCGCTGCGAACCTCTCCTCCGGCGGAATGAGCGTGCCTGCTGCAAAAGCCGCGATCCTGGCGGTCGCACTGGTCTTTGCGGTATTTTATCTTGAGCAGGGCCGCGGTGTGCCCTGGATTTTTGGCGTCTTTGTCCTGTTCGTCGCGATCCTGAATTATGCCCTGACCCGCACCCAATGGGGCAGGTCGATGTTTGCCGTTGGCGGGAATGCTGAGGCAGCGCGCCGTTCAGGGATCAATGTGCAGCGCATCCGCTTGTCGGCTTTCGTTGTGTGCTCGACATTTGCCGCATTGGGCGGTGTGTTCGCCGCTGCCCGCCTTGCCTCTGCCAGCCAGCAGGCGGGCACTGGTGACGTGAACCTTAATGCCATCGCTGCTGCCGTGATCGGGGGTACTTCGCTGTTCGGTGGCCGAGGGTCGGCATGGTCTGCTTTGCTGGGTGTTCTTGTTATAATGGCCATTTCAAACGGGCTGACATTGCTCAACCTCAGCTCGTCGCTGCGCTACATGATTACTGGCGCCGTCCTTGCCATCGCCGTCATTGTTGACTCGCTCGCCCGCCGCTCGCGTGCAAGCCACGGTCGTGCATAAACCATCGAAGGAAATGAAATGACCCAAAAGATGGAAAGCAAGACTGCAGCGATTACTGGCGCCGCGTCTGGGATCGGGCTCGCATGCGCACGGATCCTGATCGAAGAAGGGGCTCAGGTTGTACTGATCGACCGTGCAGCGGACAAGCTAAACGCACTCTGCGAGGAGCTGGGCGACAATGCCAAACCTCTCGTGGTCGATCTTTTGGATGGCCCGAAGGTTTCGGGCATGTTGCCCCGAATTGAGGATTTGGTCGGCCCGCTCGACATATTTCATGCAAATGCAGGCGCATATGTGGGAGGGGCGGCCGCCGAAGGAAACCCAGATGAATGGGATCGGATGCTTAACCTGAACATCAACGCAGCTTTTCGGAGCGTTCAGGCAGTCTTGCCTAGAATGATTGAGCGCAAATCCGGAGACATTATTTTTACCAGTTCCGTTGCCGGTGTTGTCCCAGTTGTCTGGGAACCGATTTATACCGCGTCGAAGTTTGCGGTTCAGGCGTTCGTGCACGCGACCCGTCGCCAGGTTTCGCAATATGGCATCCGTATGGGTGCTGTCCTCCCAGGGCCAGTTGTCACTGCATTGCTGGATGACTGGCCCAAAGAAAAGATGGAAGAGGCGCTTGCCAATGGATCGCTGATGCAGCCTCGCGAAGTCGCCGAAGCTGTTCTGTTTATGTTGACGCGTCCGCGCGGTGTGGTGATCCGGGACATGGTGATTTTGCCAAACAGCGTCGATCTCTGAACGGCGAGAAGGAAGGATCGAGATGACCGGATCACATACAAAAAACAGCTATGTCCTCGGCATCGATGTGGGCACAGGAAGTGCGCGTGCTGGCGTATTTACCACTGATGGCCGGATGGTTGGCACCGACAAATGTCCCATAGCGATCTACCGTGAAGGCGGTACCATAGTAGAGCAGTCGAGCGACGATATTTGGCAGGCCGTCGTCAAATCGGTCCGAGGTGCGCTTGAGGCGTCGGGTGTTAAGCCAGAACATATCCTCGGTATCGGCTTTGATGCGACTTGTTCGCTCGTGGTTCTCGCAGAGAACGGCGCGCCCCTACCAGTTGGGGACCCGCAGCATCCGGAACGCAATATCATGGTTTGGATGGACCACCGTGCGCTGGAGCAGGCGGAACGGATCAACGCAAGTGGCCACCGGGTTCTTGACTATGTGGGCGGGCGAATTTCGCCGGAAATGGAAACCCCCAAATTGCTCTGGCTCAAGGAGAACCGGCCAGAAGTATTTGCCAGCGCTTGGCAGTTCATGGACCTTACTGACTTTTTGACTTGGCGCGCGACCGGGGATCTTGCCCGTTCGATTTGTACGGTGACGTGCAAATGGACCTACATCGGGCATGAAGGTGGCTGGGATCCGGACTATTTCAGGACTGTGGGGCTGGGTGAGCTTGCTGACGAGGGTTTCAAGCGGATCGGCACCAATGTCGTTGCTGCTGGCTCGGCTCTTGGCGCTGGGCTGAGCCAACAGGCTGCTGATGATTTTGGGCTTGTTGCCGGAACCCCGGTAGCTGCTGGTTTGATTGACGCCCACGCGGGCGGTATCGGTTCAATAGGGGCACAAGGCGGCGGCGGGGCGCAGGCCAATTTGGCATATGTCTTTGGCACGTCCTCGTGCACTATGACGTCCACAAAGAATCCGGTATTCGTTCCGGGTGTTTGGGGGCCATACTATTCAGCAATGGTGCCGGGCCTTTGGCTCAACGAGGGCGGTCAGTCAGCCGCGGGCGCTGCCATCGACCACCTGCTAGATTTCCATCCTCACGCTTCCGAAGCGCACGCAGAGGCTGCACGCGACGAGCAGTCTTTGCCTACTTGGCTTGCGCAACGTGCCGAGATGATTCTGGGAAAAAGTTCGAATTCTGGCGCACTCGCAGGCGAAATTCATGTGGTGCCGGAATTCCTTGGGAACCGGTCACCGCACGCTGATCCACAAACCCGTGCGGTTATTGCTGGACTGGGAATGGAACGTGATCTCGACAGCCTCGTAGCACTCTATGTCGCGGGCCTTTGCGGGATTGGCTACGGGTTGCGTCAAATCGTCGAAGCACAGGAGAAAGCCGGGGCCGGGATCGAACGGATTGTCATTAGTGGCGGCGCTGGCCGCAGCGATATGATCCGGCAACTACTTGCCGACGCAACTGGCGTGGAAGTCGTAGCACCGGCTGCGAAAGAGCCTGTTCTTCTCGGTTCGGCAATTCTCGGCAGTGTTGCGGCGGGAATTTACCCTGAAATTCATCAAGCAATGGAAAAAATGTCTACTTTCGCCTCTCGATACACACCACAGGCAGGTGACGTGCGAGAACTGCACGATTCCCGTTTCAAAATATTTGAACAATTGCAGTCGGTCGCCCGGCAGGCAGCAACCCGCTGAGGATCAACAATGTTGGACGGGACCGAAACGTGGCGCGGTCTGCTTTCTTCGTGGCCGCGATACTGATGTGGTATTGACACATCGGTCTCAATAACTGAGCACGCGCGAGGCCTTCCATTTTTAATAAAGCTCGGCCAGACACTCTCTTAGTTTTAGCGGGTCTTGGTTGCAAAAACTCTGACGACGAGCAGTGACGACCGGCGCACTCTAACTTATGTAGGAACTCAGAAAACAAGGAGCCTATGTTGCAACATTTCTCTCTGCTTGACCTGTCGCCTATCTCGGAAGGTGGAACAGCCGCTGACGCTCTGGGCAATACGATCGACCTAGCGCGCCATGCGGAGGCAAGTGGTTATCATCGCTATTGGTTGGCCGAGCACCACAATATGCCGGGCATCGCCAGTGCTGCAACGGCAGTCGTGATAGGAGCAGTCGCGTCGGGCACAAAGACTATCCGGGTCGGTGCTGGTGGTATTATGCTGCCAAACCACGCGCCTTTGGTAATTGCTGAGCAGTTCGGCACTCTCGCTACGCTTTATCCGGAGCGCATTGATCTTGGGCTTGGTCGCGCTCCCGGCACGGACGGGACGACAGCACACGCCCTCAGAAGGCATATGGAGGCCAATGACAGTTTTCCGCAGGACGTGGTTGAGCTTTTGGGTTATTTCGACGACGCTTCGGATCAGACGCGGATTAGAGCAATCCCCGGACAAGGCACCCATGTTCCTGTCTGGATACTCGGCTCCAGCCTTTATGGCGCGCAACTCGCCGCTTATTACGGGCTGCCCTATGCGTTCGCCTCCCACTTTGCGCCTGAGATGCTCGAGGACGCGATCAACATTTACAGAACCACATTTCGCCCGTCACAATGGCTTGCAAAACCTTATTTCATGATGGCCGCTGGGGTCTGCGCCGCTGCGACTGATGAGGAGGCATGGTATCTTCGGTCATCCCAACTGCTCGCCTTCGCCCGCTTGCGCACGGGGCGTCCCGGTAAGCTTCCACGCCCGATTGCGGACCTATCAGCCGAGATTTCAGCGCCAGTACAGGCGCAAGTGAAACAGGCGCTTTCTTGTTCGGCAACGGGTAGCCTAGAAACGGTTCGGTGTGAGCTTACTGCCTTGGTTGCGCGGTACCAGCCCGATGAATTGTTGGTGACGGGAATGATCCACGATCATGCTGCGCGACTGAGGTCCTTCGAATTTGCGGCAGAGGCTCTCTCAGATATCGCGCAGGCCCCAAAGGCAGCATAGCCGTTCACAGCACAGGATATCGTTGCATCCTACTCGTCGAATGTAGGTTTCAAACTTATTCGGACCGGGAGCAGCTGACCCAGCGTGCTTGCCCAACCATCACTCCGGAATATTCGCGTACAGCGCGCATGACTGATTGGGTCGCACTGGTTCGAAACGTGCAGAATGTTGAGAAGTTGTTCGAGCTAATTTGTGAATGTCGATTAGAAGATGATCCAATCAGTCCCAAAACTGGAGCGAGCCGGGTCGATAGCCTTGCAGAGTTCTGATGCAGGTTTTTGACGTTGATCCCACCCACGTTTCTGTTGGGGCATTACACGAGCGAAAGCAAAATCACCATTTTTTTACCAATGAGGATCACTTCACCGGTCGGTGTAGGTACCCCGCAACTCCAGTCAAAATTGTTCATGCTACTCAGAATTTTTCGGTGGCGATGTGGCTGGACCGCAAATTTTGAACAGTGACAATAGTAACGCCGGTCGAACGAGTGGCCCGTTTGCTGTGTTCTGTCATCAGGCAATTCGGGCACCATGGATTGAACGCTTGTCAAATTCACCAAAACAAACGACGACTTTCATGTGAGCTGTTGAAAAGAAAGAGATCGTCATATGACAGAAAATGGCGTGAGATTCACAACACGAGAATACCAGCAACGGATAGCTAAAACCCGTTCGGTCATGGCGACCAAAGGATTGGAGGCGATCATCGTTAGTGATCCATCCAATATGTCTTGGCTCACGGGTTATGACGGCTGGTCTTTTTATGTTCATCAAGGCGTTATTCTGACCCACCAAGGCGATCCGGTCTGGTGGGGTCGGGCCATGGATATGCTGGGGGCCCGCAGAACAGTTTTTATGGCTGGCGATGCAAATATCCGAGGCTATGACGACACGTTCGTTCAAAACCCAGATAAGCATCCAATGCAAGAATTGGCGGCATTGCTCTTTGAACTTGGCTTGGAAAACGCACGCATTGGTGTGGAAATGGACAATTATTACTATTCCGCCGCCGCCCATTTCGCGCTCAAAGCTGGACTGCCAGCCGTGCAATTCCATGATGCTACGGGGCTGGTCAACTGGCAACGGGCGGTCAAATCGGAGCAGGAAATCACGTACATGCGACGTGCGGCACGTATCGTTGAGGTCATGCATGAACGTATTTTGGAATTGGCAGAGCCGGGGATACGCAAGAACGACCTGATTGCCGAAATTTATGCCACCGGCATAAGGGGCGCAGACGGGCATTGGGGGGACTACCCGGCCATCGTCCCCATGGCGCCGTCGGGCCTTGATGCTACAGCACCGCATCTGACATGGGACGACAAGCCGATGAAAAGGGGCGAAGCGACGTTCTTTGAGATCGCAGGCGCGCATAAGCGCTACCAATGTCCGCAATCGCGCACCCTTTTCCTTGGTGAGCCGCCACAAAAGTTTCGAGATGCCGAAAAGGCCGTGCTGGACGCGATGGAGGCCGGATTGGAACAGGCCAAGCCCGGCAAACATGCGCAAGATATTTCCAATGCGTTCAACACGATCCTGAACCGGGCCGGTTTTGAAAAGGACAGCCGTTGCGGATATGCCATCGGCATCAGTTACCCCCCTGATTGGGGTGAGCGGACAATCTCTTTTCGACGCGGAGACATGACCATATTGGAGCCGGGGATGACGTTCCATTTCATGCCTGCGCTCTGGTTGGATGACGGTGGGTTGGAAATCACCGAGCCGATTTTGATAACGGAAAACGGATATGAATGCTTCTGCACGACGCCGCGCGAATTGTCGGTTAAGGGATGACCTGTAGTCCAATCAGCCCCACAATCAGATTGGATGCTCCAGGGGTTCATCACGGTTTTTTAAGACTGCCACATAGTCGTGACGACAGCGCTTGGGGATCTGTGATGATCCCGATCACAGTCATCGCAAATGGAGATGGTCCAACAGCGTTATTGACTGGCGCCAGTCATGGTGACGAATATGAGGGCCCAATTGCACTGCAAGAGCTCGCTATCTCGCTCAGGCCCGACCAGATCACTGGGCGAGTCATCATTCTGCCGATGATGAACCAACCCGCCTTTTCAGCGGGGGTGCGGTGCTCTCCGATTGACGGCGCAAATATGAATCGCAGTTTTCCGGGTAAGTCAGACGGGACGGTCACGCAAAAGATATGCCATTTCATCTCCACACAGTTGGTGCCGCAGTCTGATATTGTGCTTGATTTCCATTCCGGCGGTCGGACATTGGATTTTCTACCGTTCGCGGCAGCCCATATCCTTGATGACAAGTCGCAAGAGGCCGCTTGTATGGCCGCGATGCAGGCTTTCAACGCACCATATTCAATGCGGATGCGAGAAATTGACAACGTCGGCATGTTCGATACCGAAGTCGAGACACAGGGGAAGGTTTTTGTGACCACCGAACTCGGCGGCGCTGGCACAGCGACAGCAAGCAGTATCGCCATTGCGCGCAAAGGCATCCGAAACCTCTTGATCCATGCTGGTATACTGCCCGGCACCCAAGATCTGAATTTCAGCGCCCAACTGGACATGCCTGATGATAGTTGCTTCGTGTTCTCAGAAGTGGCTGGATTGGTCGAATACCTGGTTGGGATAGGCGATAGCGTGATGGAGAAGCAGCCGATCGCTCGGATTTGGCCCAGCGACCGAACAGGTGAACTGCCGGCTCAATGCTGCGCCCTAAGAAATGGGATCCTAGCCGCGAGACATGTCCCGGGCCTTGTCAAAGTTGGCGACTTCATGGGCTTGGTGGCGGTCAAAGTCTAATTTGCGACTTACCGCTGACCAGAAGACGGCAGATTGCGCTTTCACAAAGCCCGCAAGCGTCTTTGAAATGCCGGGGCTGGGTAGTGGCTCACTTTGATATCTGACCCAAAGCAAACATCGGAAACCTTGGGCACAAGCGATGCCCATTGTTTGGACATCGAACAAGGGCGGAGGGTGGCGCGTTTGCAGGCTGCGCATCCTGAACCCTCAACGAATATGACTCAAAATTCGATCTGGAGTTTGGCTGATCGTAATGATTTCTATCCACCCAATAAACACTATAGCCCAAAAAGTGTGCCCGGTGCATCCGGCGCAAGTGGTGCAGATGCGATACGCGCCATATGCCAAGCTAAGGCTTGGTTGCTGCTGACAACTGGCAGACCCAGCTGGCGCTCTAAATCGGTGATAATGTCCAAGGTGCGCAAGTTTGTGCATGAGATAAATACTGCTTCTACCCCGGGCGTTTGGCCCATTTCCAGTGCGGCAGCATGGATCGAAGCGGGATCAATCCGGGCGACATGTGCTTCGGTTTCTTCACCAAAGGAAAGCGTCATGGGCACCTTGAGCCCAGCCCTCACAAAGGCATCGCGGATTGGGGTGGCAACTGAGGCAATATAGGGGGAAACGATGGCGATGGTGCTGACCTTGAGCGCTGCGAATGCAGCTATGGATGCTGTCAGCGGATCAGTCACCTCACGGGTATTGGCACTGTCCATCACAAGCTGCGAAACCTTATCTGCCCCGATCAAGGTCGTCCCAGACGTACAGGCATAGCCAATGGCGTCAAAACAGGCGGCAGGCGGGAAAAGAGATGCGGCTTGTGGTAAATCGAGTGCCATTTGCGCGATCGTATCGGGGGTTAATGCGGCACCAGAGGGGATACGGCTGACATAAAGTGCCACCTCCGGGCCTGCAAAAAGCCGCCGGAAATCTTGCTCTATGGTTTCGTCGACTTGCAGCACGACCAAACCTAGGGTCGCTGCGCTGCCGATTGGGTCCGTAAGGACATAGGGGTAATGATCCATCAGATTATCTGCATAAGCTGCGGGGACGCGCGGCTTGATAACAGTTCACAACCGTCGGCGCGCAGCACAATGTTTTCCTCATGCACAAGTATTTTGCCCGGCGCAATTTCCACGCCCGGCTCTAGCGTCAGAACCATGCCTTCGCGCAGCTCGGTTGTATCCTTGGCGGTCACCGATGGCCATTCTGTGAGGGTGATCCCTAGCCCATGCCCCAGCCGCCCGCTGCCGGGTGTCGCACCTGCGGCGTGTAAGGCGTTTGTCAAAGTGTGATACAAATGAGAGGCGGTCATGCCCGGTCGTAGCGTTTCCAATGCAACGTCTGTGGCTGCATAAAGGGCATCGTGGGCACGGCGTGCGGCGTCGTCCGGAGCCCCAATTGCATAGTTCCTACAAAAGTCGCAAAAATAGCCACCACGCACAGCGCCTGTATCCAGCATCAGAATATCGCCCATTGTCAGCGGCTTTGCTGCGGCCGGTGAGATCACATCGCCATATCCGCCTTGGCCTGCGCCGCCGGCCACATAGCTGACCCAATCTGCACCCTCATCCAGCAAAGCGATCTGGAAGTTTCGAAACACCTGATCCAGTGGGCGCCCGGCCTGCGCGAATTCGGGGACGCGTGCAAAGGCCCGGTCCGCAATGCTGCAAGTGGCTCGAATTTTTGTAATCTCAGCCTCTGACTTGATTTCGCGCACCCGTTGCACAACCGCGGTGGCGTCGGTGATACGCCGCGGTGCGATCAAGGCCGTGACACGTGCGAAATCAGCCATTGGCATGCGCAGATGGGTCTCTAAACCCATTGGGATGCCAACTGCTCCGTTGGCAGGGACAAGTTGCATGATTGTGTCGGCCAGCAAGCTGACCCCATCATCGTCTGGGTCTGGCGCATTCCATGTAAGTATATTGGTCAGCCAGCTCCGCCCCATCAACTCCGCGCCGATGGCTGGGATCACGGCGATGGGTTCGCCAGTGGACGGCACGATGACGAACCATGGCCGTGCGGGACTTTCCCAAAATCGGGTCAAAAACCCAGTGACATAAAAGATGTCAGCGGGCGAGGTTAGCAGCAGTACATCGATCGCCGCCGGCTGCATAGCCGCCTGAAGGCGCGTGACCCGTCCGCGAAACTCAGTCGCCGGAAAAATTGGTGCGACATCAAGCATCCTCCGCGCCCTCGCTTAGGATCGCCATGACACGTGCGTCAGCGCCCAGGCCGGGCACTCCGACCAAAGCGGCGGCAATACCAGCCCCGCCTGAGGGCGTGGTGGTCAAACCATGTTGGGCCAGAACTGTTACGGCATGTGCTGCGTCTTGTTCAGTGATGGTGACAAACAGGTCTGCGTCCCGTGCCAGACCTGCCAGTGCAATCATCGATGGGGTTTTGCAGTCAAGACGCCCCATAGACGAAACTGGCCCAGTTGTTGTTACGATTTCCTGTGACCGGATGCTTTCAATCAGGGCAGGGGCGGCGTCGGGTTCGACGACAACAATTATGGGCATGTCCCCCCAAACAGCGCGGGCATAGGCCGCTACGGAGGCCGCCAATCCACCAACGCCTGCCTGCAAAAAGATATGTGTTGGCGGCGCATCGATTTGCCCCGCCGCCTCCGCTGCAAGCTGCAAGTACCCCTCCATTACGAGGGACGGCAATGTGGTGTAGCCGGGCCAAGAGCTGTCGGATAATAAGGTGCCGTGCCCTGCGTCGGCGCTTGTCTGTGCGGCGAGCATGCTGTCTTCGTAGGTTGCGCCGGCGCGAACCACCTTAGCCCCAATGCCGCGTAGCCTGTCGGCAAAAGCTTCGGGGACGGTTTGCGCTAGATAAATGATCGCAGTGGCGCCGAACAGCCGCGCACCTGCCGCCACCGACAGTCCGTGATTGCCCGCGCTTGCGGCGATAAAGACCCGCCCATTAAGCGCCTGGGTCCATTGGTCGTTTTCTACTTGCTTTGACGCTTCGCGCGCGATGGCATATGCAGCGCCAAGCGCCTTGAAGCTGCCCAGCCCCATGCGGCCACGCTCATCCTTAACATGCAAACGTGCGACGCCGATCTCTTCGGCTAACTCTACCAGATCTAGCAATGGTGTCGGTGCATGTGCGGGGCATTTTGCCAGCAACGCGGCCACTTCGGTTGCGTCGCTTTGCGGAAAGACCTGCGCCCCAGAAAGGCCTTTGCCACGCAGCGGGTTCATCAGATTGCTTTGCATATTCGAATTCCTTCAGTGAACGACATTGCATTTGGTCATCCAATTTCGAAAAGACTGACGCAGTTCGTTTTGCAAGTCGAGGGGCCATTCTGTCAAAGGCTCGGGTCTTTCTAAGCAATTATAAAAATCCGATGCAGTTTCTTTGGCAACTGTCGGCACAAAAATAGGACCTTGCCAGACCAAAAAGAAACTGAGAACACTTGGGGTGGTGGTTTGGCGATGGCGTCGCCTCAGCAGTTTCTGCGCCACTTATCATTCGTCCTGAACGCCGGGATCTTGCGTTGCCGATGCTGCGGTGAGGAAGGTTCAGGCCCCTCGCGATGCGTTGGTTGACGCAGCGAAGGAGCATTTCGATGGAACGCCCACAGCATTACCGTTTTCATCAGGGAGAAAGAACCCTCCCTTTTTCGTCAGAAGAGTATGATGCGCGACTAACGAAACTGCGCGCAACTATGGCCGCTGAGGGTGTTGACGCATGTGTCTTCACCTCGATGCACAATATCGCCTACTATTCTGGCTTCTTATATTGTTCGTTTGGGCGTCCCTATTCGCTTGTAGTGACGCAGACTGACAGCGTCACGTTTAGCGCGGGCATCGATGCGGCACAGCCTTGGCGGCGGTGCCATGGTGACAACATCACTTACACCGACTGGCAGCGCAACAATTACTGGCGTGCGATATTGTCTGTCACTGGCACAGGTAACGTCATCGGCTATGAAGCAGATCACCTAAGCCTTTCGCAAAATGCGCTGCTGAACGAACATCTGAAGCCCGCATCGACCAAGGATATGGCGCCGGCGACGATGCGTCACCGCATGCACAAATCTGCACCCGAAATCGCATTGATCCGCGCAGGCGCGCAGGTCGCCGACGTGGGTGGCTATGCCATAAAAGACGCAATCAGGGCGGGAACCCGAGAGATTGACGTAGCGATGGCTGGTCGTGATGCGATGGAGTTAGAGATCGCCAAACGCTTTCCCGATGCCGAATATCGCGACACTTGGGTTTGGTTTCAGTCGGGCATCAATACAGATGGCGCGCATAACCCTGTCACGTCACGTGAACTGCAGCGCGGCGACATCCTCAGCCTCAACGCGTTTCCGATGATTTCTGGCTACTATACTGCGTTGGAGCGCACACTGTTCGTGCAAGAGGTCGATACAAAGAGCCTTGAGATTTGGGAGGCGAATGTCGCGGCCCATGAATATGGAATGAGCTTGCTGACGCCCGGTGCCAGCTGCGCCGAAGTGACCGAGAAGATAAACACGTTCTTTGCTGAGCGTGATTTGCTGCAATACCGCACGTTTGGATACGGTCATTCATTCGGGGTTCTATCGCATTATTATGGTCGCGAAGCTGGGCTTGAGTTGCGTGAGGACATCGACACGGTCTTAGAGCCGGGAATGGTGATCTCTATGGAGCCGATGTTGACGATCGCGGACGGCCAGCCGGGTGCAGGTGGCTACCGCGAACATGACATCCTGATCATCACCGAAAAGGGCAACGAGAACATCACGGGCTACCCCTATGGCCCAGAAAATAACATCGTTGGCTGAATGTGCTAAAAAAATAGGCGTTTTGACCAAGTGACAAGTCTGAGCCATAACGTCCTTTTCGTTATGCTTTACAGTGCGTTATGGTGACGCACCTTAGATCAAGTGCAAATCTGACCAAAAAAAACCGGTTGTGTTCTCAACCCTGCGCGAACACCATTGGTGAATGTCTGACGACTAATAGCTTTATCGCACCGAATGAAAGTATGAGAGGGATGAGTTCTCGATGGTAGATACACAAGCGGCTTTTGTGGCCTTTGACCGGGTCCAAAAAAGCTACGATGGTGAAACCCTTGTCGTGAAGGACCTGAACCTTTCAATGCCGAAGGGCGAGTTCTTGACCATGCTGGGCCCATCAGGATCGGGCAAGACAACCTGCCTGATGATGCTTGCCGGATTTGAAACCGCCACCCATGGTGAGATCACACTTAACGGTGTTTCGATCAATAATATCCCGCCGCATAAACGTGGTATTGGCATGGTCTTTCAAAACTACGCGCTGTTTCCACATATGAGTGTCGCAGAAAACCTGTCGTTTCCTCTCGAGGTCCGCAAATTCGGAAAATCCGATCGCGAAGAGAAAGTGACGCGGGCGCTTGACATGGTGCAAATGGGCAGTTTTTCCGGGCGTCGACCGTCACAGTTATCAGGCGGTCAGCAGCAACGGATCGCTCTCGCCCGCGCCTTGGTGTTTGAGCCGGAGCTGGTCTTGATGGATGAACCGCTCGGCGCGCTGGATAAACAGCTGCGTGAGACATTGCAGTTTGAAATAACCAACCTTGCCCACCAGTTGGGTATCACTACCGTTTACGTCACCCACGACCAGACAGAGGCGCTTACGATGTCTGATCGTGTCGCGGTGTTTGACGATGGCCGCATTCAGCAGCTAGCCACCCCTGATGAGCTTTATGAGAGACCGCAAAACAGTTTCGTTGCCCAGTTTATTGGGGAAAACAATACCTTGGATGGGGTCATTCAAGAGATTACTGGTGAAACCTGCATCGTTAAGCTGGACAGTGGCGATATCATTGATGCGGTGCCTGTGAATGTCACCACAGTCGGTGAACGCACCAAGGTTTCGATCCGCCCGGAACGTGTTGAGATCAACCCCGAGCGTCTCGATCAAAACGCCCACACGCTGAAAGCCGAAGTGTTGGAGTTCATTTATATGGGTGACATCTTCCGGACGCGCCTGCGGGTCGCCGGGACAGATCAGTTCGTTATCAAGACACGCAATGCCCGCGATCAGCCACGGCTGAAACCTGGCACGATGATCGAAATCGGCTGGATGGCGCAAGACTGCAGAGCGCTCGATGCTTGAACTGAACAAGGCATATTGGTCGTCCGGACCGATGTGCCCTCTACACATAATCCGGGCAAATCAACGGGAGAAGCTAATGACTACCACGATGAAACTTATGGCCACGTCCTGCCTGACGCTGGCAGCGGCGCTGACTGCGACGCTGGCGGTTGCAGATGGTCACATGGCCGATGAAATGACGATCGTCAGTTGGGGCGGTGCCTATTCAACGTCCCAGCAAAACGCATATCACGCGCCTTATATCGAGGCGACAGGCGTTAACATTATCAACGACGAGAGCTCATCCGAAGCTGTCGCCAAGATGCGTGCTATGAATGAAGCAGGCAACGTCACCTGGGACCTGGTCGATGTCGAAGCTGCCGACGCCATTCGTCTTTGCGACGAAGGTCTGGCGATGGAAATCGATGCGGACGAAGTTCTGGCCCCGGCGCCCGACGGCACGTCTGCGACCGACGACTTTGGCGGGTCACTGATCTCTGACTGCTTTATACCGCAGATCGTTTTCTCGACGACGTTCGGCTACAGAACAGACATGGTACCTGCAGGTGTCGCACCACCGACCAGCGCATGTGACGTGTTTGATCTTGAGACATATCCCGGTCAACGCTCCCTAAATCGCAGCCCAACTGCGAACATGGAATGGGCACTGATCTGTGATGGCGTCGCATACGAAGACGTCTATGACCTGCTTGAGACCGATGCAGGACAGGCACAGGCCTTTGCCATGCTAGACACCATTAAGGATCAGACGATCTGGTGGACCTCAGGCGCAGAAACGCCACAGCTTCTTGCAGATGGTGAGATCTTCATGGGCTCCACCTACAACGGCCGTCTGTTCAGCCTAATTGCAGAGCAAGACCAACCGGTTGGCATGGCTTGGGACTGGCAGATGTTTGATCTGGATGGTTGGGTAATCCCAGCTGATCTACCTGCAGATCGCCTCGCACGTGTTCTGGATTATGTCTACTTCGCCACAGACACTCAGCGTCTGGCAGATCAGGCAGCATATATTAGCTATGGCCCAACCCGCGCGTCATCCGCACCGCTTGTTGGGAACCACGCAGAGCTGGGTATTCCAATGGCTGAGCATATGCCAACAGATCCAAACAATGCCGAAAACACCTTCTACAACAACTATTTGTGGTGGGCTGATTATCGCGATGATCTGGACGCCAAGTTCCAGACGTGGCTGGCACAATAAGATACGGACTCGGGGCGTGGCCGTGTGCTGCGCCCTGAACTTTATAACGAACTCCATAATAATTAAACGATATTGGCAGGGCGCGCAAAATGACACAGATGTTAGCAGCAGACGGACGGCCTCTAAAGGCATCGCTCAATCGTGCGCTGCGTCGCCAAAAACTACGTGCGCTGGCGCTGATCTCCCCATTGCTGATTTTTATTACGCTGTCATTCGTGATGCCGATTTTCGACATGCTGTTTCGCTCAGTTGAGAACCAAATTGTCAGCGAGACACTGCCGCGTACTGTTGTCGCGCTTCGCAATTGGGATGATACAAGCGGTGTTGCGCCCGATGAGGCGGTTTTTACCGCCCTTTATATCGACATGGTTCTGGCCAATGAATACAAAACCCATACCCGGCTTGGTAGCCGACTGAATTACGAAATGACCGGCATTTCATCGCTGTTTCGAAAAACTGGACGGGGTGTGGGCCGGTTTGAGACCGATGTTTACACCACCGCATTTCAGGACGCAGATCCAGCCTATGGCGATCCTGTTCAATGGTCCACTTGGATGACCAACGATGCGACCCGCGATGCACTGCCATTTACGGCAGAAACCTACGACGCATGGGCGCAGATGATTATCGAAGAAGAGGAAAGCCTGCCGGCTGAAGAAGTACCGTGGGACTTCGTCTATACCGCCCTTTACATTGAAGCTATGGACGGGGCGTCGCTCCCGATCGCTGTGGACCTGACAACGATTGAGCAGGTTTCGATTCAAGAACAATTCGCGGAGATCGAGGAAGACTGGTTGGACCCTACCGTTTGGCAAACGATAAAGGCCTTTGCTCCTGCTTTTACAGACGGCTATTTTCTTAACTCGGTAGACCTACTCAGAGGCGCCGACGGTGTCGAAGCGCGACCTGAGAACGAGCAGCTTTATATCACGCTGTTCATCCGAACCATGATCATGTCACTGACGATCATGGGCATGTGCGTCTTGCTTGGCTACCCAATTGCATGGCTGTTGGCCAACCTGCCCAACCGTACCGCTAACTTACTGATGATCCTAGTTTTACTACCGTTTTGGACATCTCTGTTGGTGCGTACGTCTGCGTGGAAGGTGTTGTTGCAACAACAGGGTGTAATTAACGATTTGCTTGTCTGGTCAAGGCTGATCGCTGACGATGGGCGACTGCAAATGATCAACAATCAGACCGGCACGATCATTGCCATGACGCATATCTTGCTGCCGTTCATGATCCTACCGCTGTATTCCGTGATGAAGACCATACCGATTACCTATCTCCGTGCGGCCAAGTCGTTGGGTGCCACCAACTGGACAGCATTCTGGCGGGTATACTTCCCGCAGTCCGTGCCAGGGATCGGGGCGGGATGTATCTTGGTGTTCATTCTGTCGATTGGCTACTACATCACACCCGAATTGGTCGGCGGAACTAAAGGCGTCTTCATCTCAAACCGGATTGCCTATCACATTTCCAGTTCTCTGAACTGGGGACTCGCTGCCGCTTTGGGCTCAATCCTGCTTGCAGCCGTTCTGATCCTATACTGGGTGTACGACAGAATTGTCGGCATCGATAACGTGAAACTGGGGGGCTGAGAAATGTCTGGATTGCCACTATATGCAACGACAGGCCAGCGTGTCTGGTATTACAGCTTCCGCGTCATATGCGGGATAATCTTCTTCTTCTTGATCGCTCCAATCATTGTGATCATACCACTGTCCTTTAACGCCGAGGATTTCTTTACTTTCACGCCTGAAATGCTCTCGCTCGACCCGGCGGGCTTTTCGACGAAACATTACGAAGACTTCTTTACGAACACAGACTGGCAACTGGCTTTGCGCAATTCCTTGAAGATCGCGCCAGCGGCAACAATACTGTCTGTCGGCTTGGGCACATTGGCCGCCATTGGCCTGTCGCAAAGCCATGTGCCATTTCGTAGAGCGATCATGGCAATTTTGATTTCACCGATGATTGTGCCGCTGATCATCTCAGCGACAGGTATGTATTTCTTCTATTCCAACCCCTACATCCCTATCCCGTTTTTCGGCAGGATTGACCTGCCATTCACGTTGACGGGCACCTATTGGGGTGTGGTTCTAGCCCATGCAGCACTTGGTGTTCCATTTGTGATCATCACTGTCACGGCAACGCTTGTCGGGTTTGATAAGTCCCTAACGCGCGCTGCGGCGAACATGGGCGCTGGCCCCATCACGACGTTCTTTCGTGTGCAGATGCCCTTGATCCTGCCGGGTGTCGTATCGGGTGGGCTATTCGCCTTTATCACTTCTTTTGACGAAGTGGTCGTGGTGTTGTTTGTTGGCTCTGCCGGGCAAAAGACGCTGCCTTGGCAAATGTTCACGGGCCTGCGTGAGCAGATCAGCCCAACCATTCTGGCGGTGGCCACGATCCTGATTGCAGTTTCAGTTGTACTTCTGTTTGTGGTTGAAGTTCTGCGCCGACGTTCAGAGCGCCTGCGTGGAATGTCACCTGTCTAAAATGATAACTGCGGCTTTTGACGATATACCGGTGATCATGGTGCCAATGCCGGCGAAATATTCAATTGATCAAGAGGCGCAGTTTTTCGGACTATTTCAATGATTGAGAGGGTCGGTGTTTCATCCGGTAGATCGAATGCCTGATGATACCTAGCTGAAAATGCCCTCAACAACTCATAATCGATATAAATCCGGCTGGGAAACTGCCGATCACGCGCTCGAACAAAATCAGGCGCGTCCATACCAGCGAAGTTCTGATCTGGTGCGGATTTCCCGGTCTTGCCGCGATTATGGACGGGGCGACCCGCAAAGCTTTGGCAAGGCCTTTATCAAATACCCGGATGTCAGCTTCTGCGTTGGGGCACTGAAAGAGGTGACTACGAAAGGCCCTTCTCATGCGCTTGCAAGGCAAATGGACGTCACATGTTTTGGTGCGATACAGATGATCCAAGCGGCACGAAACCGACCCGATCTGTATCCTAGCTAGGCCACAAAACTGCCCGAAAAAGTAAGGCCACTTCAGTATCAAATTCTGCGGACGGAATTTCCGCCTTCAATGATGGAATTAATCAATGTTGCGACGGCCTTGTGCCGTTCGATCTCAACGTTAGAAACACCCGCATTCTCATGCGTGGTGGCTGCATCTTTGAGAATGCCCATTATCTCGCTTTCAGGCAGGACATGTGCGTCGTTCAGCGCAAGCAACAGGGCCTCGCAAATCGAGAGTGCAGCCATACCAGAATTCGTGTTATGATTGGACATTATATGATTGGCTTTCTGTGTTTTTGCGCACGAGCTGGGCCTGTTCCGCGATTATTGCATACTGTCAAAAAATTGAGGCCTTCGGGCTGATCGACATTAGTCGTCGGCTGCTTTTCGTGGAAAAACGATCAAGACCAAACGCTGAGAAGGGGGGTGGGCCATAGAAAGTAAGCCATTGGCGCGCAAGCTCGGTGCGTTTGTCGCCCTGTCCGAGGTGGAGCTCCGCGTGCTTGAAGCCCTGCATAAGCGCCGCCGTACTTTTGTCGCAGGACAAGATCTGGTGCATCAGGGGCAACCGGACCAGACGGCATACATTCTTATTTCTGGTTGGGCCTGCTCCTATAAGCTCATGCAGGATGGTCAGCGACAGATTATCGATTTCCAGGTACCTGGCGATTTTCTGGGATTGCGCAGCGTTCTGTTGCATATGTCAGATCACAGTATAGAGCCGGTGACCGACATCGAAGTCACAGAAGTGCATGTGTCTGATTTTCTGGAAGCGTTCGCAGAGACGCCCCGGCTGGCCGCCGCGGTCCTCTGGGCTGCATCCCGCGATGAGGCAATGGTGGTTGAGCATCTGGCGGGTGTTGGCCGCCGCGATGCCGCTGAGCGCATGGCACATTTCTTGCTGGAACTTGGTGCGAGGCTGACGCTGGTCGGCATGGGGAGTAAGGATGGTTATGCCTGTCCGCTGTCACAGTACCTTCTGGCCGACGCCCTCGGGCTAAGTTCGGTCCATGTCAACCGGGTTCTGAGACAGCTGCGCGAAGCGAAAATGTTGACGTTTCGCGACGGCTTTGTTGCGTTCGATGACTATGTTCGTTTGGCAGAATTCGCTAAGTTTGATCCGACCTATCTTGATCAAATCGGCCCACTTCTGACTTGAGGGTTATCTGCTGCGGATCTCTAAATCAGGCTGGATGAAACGCGTATTCCTATGTTTGTTCGCGGATGGGTTGGGAAAGAAACTGTCTGACATCAGCGCCTTTGGATCCAAATAGCCGTATTCGATAATCGAGTGTTGTTAGCTCATCGTAACCACTGAGGAGCGGGATATGAGACAGACGATCGGAATACGCAAATGCCCTCGCGAGAAGATTAGGAAAGTATTGGGCGGGTTGCTGCATGGCGCGCCCAACCTTCTATCGGTGGTATGACCGGTACGTGCAGTGCGCAGAGGCCAGTTTTGAAGGTCGTAAGTCGCATCTTGGGCGGGTCTGAAACCGCATTTGGGACATGATAAGGCAAGCCGAGTTGGAGATTGCACTCGCAAGACCAGAGTGGAGGCCACGCGGCTTGGTCCGTATTATATCTTCGGTGAGTTGGCTGAGCACCTGAAAGACAAAGGCATGCCGCACATACTTGGTGCTCCCTATCATGCGTAAACGCAGGGCAAGATTAAGCAAGGGCATCAGACTATGAAGAACCGCATCTTGCTGGAGAACTACTTGCCAACCGATGATCTTGAGGAGCACATTGCGGCCTTTGTCAGGCATCGCAACCACCAGTGCTGCCTTGCGGTCTTGGCGCCTGGTGACATAAGCGTTGAGCATCTTGCCCTCGTGATCGACCGGGCGCCAGAGGTAATGAAGCTCACCGTTGATCTTTGCGAAGACCTCGTCGAGATGCCTGAGGTGCCCCTAGTTTCTTAGACACCCGCCCTATTTATCTTCCTTTGTTTGATTTCATAGTCAACCTGCGGCAGCATGCCGTTGTTTGTGTGATTGCGGTTTGGGTATCTATATGTCTTGAAACGCGGCCTGAACTACCAAAAAGCGACCCAATTGGCCTTAGCAACGTGCTGGAGCCTTGTAAGCTCCAGCTGTCCTTAACGCGGGAACAAGCCGCTTTTGATTAGATCACAACAATATCTAGTGGCGGAAATCCATTGAAGCCGACTGATGCGTAGGTTGTCGTGTAGGCGCCAGTATTGCGGATAAAAATGCGATCGCCCGATTTGAGGGTTACCGGAAGCGCCACAGGGCGTTTTTCATAAAGCACATCGGCGCTGTCGCAACTTGGTCCGGCCATAATGCAAGGCCCCTTTGGGTCTGCATCCCGCGCCGTTTCAAACTGATACCGAATTGCTTCGCCCTCAGTCTCCGCCAGACCTGAGAAGCGCCCAATATCAAGATAGACCCAGCGGTGCAAATCGCGGTCGGACTTATGACTGACAAGCAAAACTTCGGCGGCAATGACGCCCGCCTCTGCCACCATACCACGACCGGGTTCGGCCATGATGTGGTCGACGTCAGGGAAACGCGCCTCGACCATCTCAATAACTTTGGCTGCATAGGTGGTGGGCGCATCAATTTCTTCGCCATAAAACGCAGGGAAGCCGCCACCAATATTGAGAATGGATAGGTCGTGGCCTGCAGTCTTGGCATCTACCCAGATCGCAGCCATTGCATCCAGCGTCGGGATCCACATCTCGGCCCGGCGCGTCTGGGACCCAACGTGGAATGAGAAGCCAACTGGGTTTAGCCCCAATGATTTAGCCGCATCCAGCAACCGCAGTGCCGTGGTCCGGTCGCAGCCGAATTTTCGCGATAGTGGCCAGTCGGCTTCGGACACTTCAACAAGCAACCGAATGTATACGGACGTGCCGGGCGCGTTTTGCGCGATTTTTTCAAGCTCCTCCTCCGCGTCAGCGGCAAAAAGTGCAATACCTTGACCGGCGGCCCATGCAATGTCGGATGCGCGTTTGATAGTGTTGCCAAAGGATATGTCAGATGGCTGCGCACCCTGTGCAAGACAAAGGGCGATTTCGGCGCGCGATGCCGCATCAAAACGCGACCCAAGGTCAACCATACGGGAAATGATCTGGGGTGCCGGGTTTGCCTTAACAGCATAATAAATTTGGGCGCGGCCTAGACCCGCCTTTAAGGCCAGGAACTGCGTTTGGACCCGATCCAGATCCAAGACCAGTGTCGGTTTTTCAAATCTGCTGGTGGCAAGATAAGCGTCAAGGCGGCTGACAGAAGCTGAGTTATCAGGGCTCGCTTGCGGTGCAAAGTGTACAGTCATTGTCCATCTCCGGAAAACTGGGTCAAAAATGACCACTGAGGTTCTAGGGAGACGTTACCGTCGCTACGTAAACACATGTGTGTTGACTTTCACCGGCCAGAGGTGCGTGCGTTGGCGTCTATTGGGGCCGTCTGAGGCAAGACGAGATTCGTTACAAGTAATTTTTTTGTATGTACCTTAGTTTTTTTATTGTGTCGTATTGAACCCAACGTCCCCAACATTTTTTTGATCAATTTTGCTGCGTCGTCAAGGCTTTGTGTCGCGCCGCACAACCCAGATTAGGCGCAACTTTTGAACCAGAAGAGGCGCCACGATATTTGGGATCTGGCGACTTAACCTCAGTGGCGCACTTGGCATCAGTCACCCCGGGGCGCCAGACAACACATCGCTCGTTTTATGGGAACTGCCCGTTTCTGCGGTTTGGCCCAACGGCAAGGATTGGCCTTTAACAGCGTGATAGCGTCATAGTTTCCGTGCCCTGACTGATAACCAGTTTCAGCCTCTGGCGAACCAAAAATGTGGTGGTTCTTGAATGCTAAGTACACCCCAACGGACTGCGCAAAGGCAGTCATGCCCGCCGAATTCACAAGACAAGCCTTCGCCATCACGGCACCGAACGGATCTGAAAACACGCAGGACCAACCGCGCGATGACCACCACTCCCGAGTACTCTTTATTACGGTTTTGGCAAAAGGCCTATTGGGTCTGATCCAGCTTACGACAGCAGCAGCGCTCTATTTTGGCGTCTTGCAACACTTGCCGCGCATTGCTCAATGGCTGGTGGCGCGTGAACTGTCAGAGAACCCAAACGATTTCATAGCCACACAAATTTTATCGTTGGCAAATATCGCCCCGACATCAGATTCAACATTCTATAAAGTCAATTTTTCGGCGCATGGTTTTTTGCATATTGGCGTTGTGACTATGCTTCTGTCTGGGGCGTGGTGGTTCAATTATGCTGCGATCTCTGTACTCAGTCTATTTGTAATCTTTCAAATCCCAGTATGCTTCTGACTGATCGTAAGCACCAAGGAGTGGGACATGAGACACGCATTAGGATTTGGGTCGCAGCTACGCCTGAGGTCCACAATCCTGCCTGAGCGCCCAGAGTGTCTATGCCTCAGCAAATAAACGAAACTTCACGCAGCATCTTTGGTCAACTGGTAATCCCCCCATTTTTAACGGGGTGCGGCCGTAGAACTTACGCGGCCATTTTTAGTTTCTGTGCAGGTGTTATCCCGCCGATGCCCATATTCGGGCGGTCATTGTTGTAAGTCCAGAGCCATTGTGTGGCGAAGTCTTGCGCCTCCCACTGGCCGGTAGGCGATTGCTTGCAACCGCGGTAAGGCTCGATGTTTTCAATGA
>JBLHOS010000034.1:0-29762 GCA_047623825.1 Paracoccaceae bacterium
CCCATATCTCGGCTCGCTGCTCAGCCGAATAGTAAATCCTGCGACGATACTTCATGGCCAACACTCCATCTCTTCCTAAAGATTAAGGTGTTGCGTCCGCCGGTTGAGACCACCGCTCGAAGCGGACATTCTCTGCAGGTGCGCGGTGGAAATGTTACAATGCCGAGAACGGACATCAGCTCACTCGATAACAGCTTTATCGCCTCATATTGGGCACCGTCGATATGCTCCAATTTCGCGTAACTCTGTAGTTCGCTGGAAACCCTTGGCGCCTGACGGGGTCGCATCACAGTCAGGATGAAAATCTTGTCACGACTTGCAGCGGCAATCTCAACAGCTTTGAGCGAATGGCCTGAACCATCGACGGCAACTAAAAGGTTCTCGGTCGTTTAGGTCTGCACTGCAATGACCGCTAAATCGCCATGCGGCGCCATTTCGGATAAGGTACGCGTAAACCCATGAAAAGATATCCATATGATCCGCCCAACACCTAGCCGGAGCCAACAGCTCCTTGCTGGTTACTCAATCGTTATATCGTCCCTGCGGGCTAGAGTCTGTTCGTCATTCCTGCAGTCAGTTTTAAGATCGGGTGCTTTGTTGTCATGATCGCCCATTTCCGAGAGGATTAGGAAGGTCTGGCTTGCTTCCTAAAATTCCACGCCGATCTGTGCCTTGATGCCAGCGCGGAACGGATGCTTGATCAGCTCCATCTCGGTTACCAGATCCGCCACCTCAATCAGCTCATCCTTGGCGTTACGGCCAGTCAGAACGACATGGGTCATCTCTGGCTTTTCAGCCGCAAGGAATGCCACAACTTCATTGATATCCAGATAGTCGTAACGCAGCGCGATGTTGATCTCATCCAGCAGCACCATTGTGTTTGCAGGATTGCGGATCAGCTCCTTGGCCTTTTCCCAGGCTGCGGCAGCCATCTCCATGTCGCGGGTCTTATCCTGAGTTTCCCATGTAAAGCCTTCGCCCATTGTATGGAACGCGCAGATGTCGGTGAACTTCGATAAGATAAGATCACGCTCACCCGTGCTCATCCCGCCCTTGATGAACTGCACCACGGCGCATTGCATGTCGTGCGCGATGCAGCGAAAGATCATGCCAAAAGCAGCCGAGGATTTGCCCTTACCCTTACCTGTATGCACGATAATCAGACCCTTTTTATCGGTCTTTGTCGCCATGATCTTGTCGCGCGCAACCTTCTTTTTGGCCATTTTCATCGCGTGGCGTTCGGTATCTTCGCTCATCTACTGTCTCCCTAAATCAATGATACAATCAGCGGTGCCAGCAGCGCCGTCAAGATTGCGTTAAGTCCCATGCCGATGCCTGAAAAGATCCCAGCCGTTTCATTCACCTGAAACGCGCGGGCCGTGCCCAAACCGTGGGCCGCAACGCCAACGGCAAAACCGCGTGCGCGCCAATCTTTGACACCAAGGGCATTCAGCAGTGGTGTCACTGTAATGGCCCCAATAATCCCAGTCAGAATGACCAAGACCGCCGTCAAGGTCGGAGAACCACCGATGCTCTGAGATACGCCCATTGCCACTGGTGCTGTCGCAGATTTTGGGGCTAGCGCCAGTAACATTACGCGGTCTAGCCCTAAGACCCACCCGATCCCAAGTGCCGACCCCATTGCGGTGATTGATCCCGCAAATAATGCACACATCATTGGAACCAATGACTTTCTGACCCGAACCAAATTGGCGTAAAGCGGTACTGCCAAGGCAACCGTCGCTGGCCCCAGCAAGAAGTGCACAAATTGCGCCCCTTCAAAATAACGTTGGTAAGGTGTAGCGGTCAGGTACAAGACGACCGCCAGCAACAAAACTGCAATCAAAACTGGGTTCGTCAGTGGGTTGCGGTTGCAGGCTTTACTGATCGCATCGCCAATCAAATAAGCGGCCAATGTCGCCGTCAACCAGATCAATGGCTCTTCGCTTAGATAGGACCAAAGCAGGGAGACATCACTCATCAGTTTGTCCGATCCATTTTGCTAAGCATTCGAAGGTCAGCGCACCGACCGCAATTGCCAGAACAGTTGACCCAAAAAGTGTCGCAATCAGCGCGGGTCCGGCTGAGGAGATCAGGTCCAGATGTCCCACGATGCCCACACCCGCTGGAACAAATAGCAATGATAGATGCGCCAGAAGTCCTGTGGCCGTCGGATGGATTGCAGCGGCCGCCTTGGGAAAGCCAATGAAGAAGATTAAGATTAGCGCTAATCCCAGCACGGGACCTGGCAAAATTGGCAGGAATGTGCGCGAAAGCACTTCACCGATCAGCTGAAAGATGAGCAGGGTCGCAAAGTGCAGGATCATCGGCGCGCTCCATTTTGGCGTCATCTATGCCTATCGGACCCGAGGCAGCGGCGAAAGCCGCACACGCACAACCGCGCCAGTCCTGCGCCAATTGCCATTCGAAACGCCCATGAATGTTGTCACAAAGGCCACATATTGGCGGTGGCAGCTGCCACAATAGCAATAGAAACGCTATTTTTCAGTGCCGCCATACTCAAACGTCACATCACCAGACAGGCAATGTTCAGATAAGGTCATAATAGGGTCTTTTCACAGGTAACCGACGTTGGACGATCATAGCCCGGATGCGCCGTTTCGCCAACTTTGACAAAGCCTAGATGGGCGAACATCGCCTGATTTTCCACAAGTTCGATCCGGGCTTCCAGCCGGAGCGTCACCAATTTACGCGCCCGCGCCCGTGTTTCGGCCACGCTGACCAGCTGCCGTGCCAGACCTGATCCTTGGGCCTCTTTGGTCACGGCCAATTTTCCCAGATATAGGCAATCTTCTTTAGGGCTCAGAAAAATACAGGCTTGGATTGGCGTTCCGATGACCCAGATTTCACCGCGGCGGGCTTGATCCACAATTGTCTCAACGCTCACCGCCTTCACCGAGGATGAAGGGTCAATACGACCCTCCATATAGGCAAAAGTAGTCTGTATAAGAGCCAAAACCTCAGGCAGTTCCGTACTGCTTGGCACCAACCTGCGCGCCGTCATTGCAAGATTTGGGCCAGCCGAGCGCGGGCAGAGTTAGACCGTGGTTGCCAAAGATCACGATCAATCGCCTCCTGTAGGCGTTCGGCAATTTCGCGCAGGGCGGGCGTGTTATGATCCGCGATGAACTCGCGGGTATCGTCATCGGCTAGAATCGCCTCTTCAACCAAATCAAAGTGATGCGACCGGACAGCACCGGTAGTTGCGGCAAAGGCAAATAGGTAATCGACCGTCGCCGCAATCTCAAACGCACCCTTATAGCCATGGCGCTTTACCCCCGCGATCCATTTTGGGTTCACAACGCGCGACCTGACAACGCGGCCAATCTCATCCTCAAGCGTGCGGATCACCGGGCGTTCTGGCCGGGAATGGTCGTTGTGATAAATCGGCCGGTCGCGTCCCTGCAGGGTGCTGATCGCGGCCGCGGCCCCACCCTCAAACTGATAATAGTCATCACTATCAAGCAAATCATGCTCTCGGTTATCCTGATTTTGCACAATTGCCTCGGCTTGGCTAAGCCGCGCTTCAAACGCTACTCGGTCCCGGGTGCCCTCGGCGTCTGCACCATATGCGTAGCTGCCCCATTCCAGATATGCTTCTGCCAGATCGGCCTTATCGGCCCAAAGACGTTCGTCAATCATCGCCTGCAAACCGGCACCATATGCACCAGGTTTTGAGCCAAAGACCCGGTGCATACTCCCGTCTGACCTGGCACGCATGGCAGCAGGGTTCAGATCGTCAGGCTCCTCTAGTGCCATGACGGCGCGGGCGGCACTGTCTACAAGGGCGATCTGCTGGGGAAACGCATCGCGAAAAAAGCCAGAAACACGCAAGGTGACATCAACACGTGGGCGACCCAAAACTCCCTGCGGTAAGATCTCAAACCCGGTAACGCGGCGGTTGGCATTGTCCCATTTTGGCTTCACGCCCATCAGCGCCAGACATTGCGCGATGTCATCGCCACCAGTGCGCATATTGGCTGTGCCCCAAGCGGTCAGCAGCAGGCTGCGGGGCCAGTCGCCGTGGATTTGTAGGTGTTTTTCAATTAGCAAATTTGCCGATTTCCAACCGAGCTTCCACGCGGTCGGCGTCGGCACAGCACGACTGTCGACAGAATAAAAATTGCGCCCGGTGGGTAGGACATCTAGCCGCCCGCGTGTCGGTGCGCCTGAGGGCCCTGGCGCCAAAAATTTGCCATCAAGAGCCTGCAATAGACCCGTGCCCTCGGCTGGACCGGACGCCGCGACCGCAGGGCGGATCGAATTCTGGATCTCTTCCAGAACCGCTTTGGTTTGTGGGCCGGGAGCCGTCAGAGTGTCAGCAATCAAGATCGCGGAGTATAGCTCCAACCGCTCAATCGTGTCGCCATAGCTGCGCCAGGTGTCTGTGCTGACACCAATTAATTCTTTTGGGCGTGGGCCCGTCCAAGGGGTGGCCATTTCAGCGTCTAGTGGATCAAAATTCAGTCCGAAATCCGCCGCCAATGCGCGCATCAATGAGGCATCGCCGCCTTTTCCGTCCCCGCGCGGAACACGCGCCAGCGCCTGAACCAGATCACGCTCCAGCCTGTCGGTCGGGGATTGGCCAAAGATATGCAAGCCATCGCGGATTTGGGCTTCTTTTAATTCACACAGATAGGCATCAAGCTTAGCCAAATCAGTGTCTTCATCCTCCCCGGTCATGCCAACATCAAGGTTCAGTCCTGAGGTGGCGCTAAGTGACAGGATTTCACGGCGCAGATGTAGGATACGGCGCGGATCAATGCCTGCCGCTTCGTAATACTCGTCAACCAATGCTTCTAAATCGCGCAAGGGCCCATAGGTTTCCGCCCGCGTCAGAGGGGGGGTCAAATGATCCACGATCACCGCCTGGGCGCGGCGTTTGGCCTGTGTCCCTTCGCCGGGATCGTTCACGATGAAAGGGTAGATATGGGGCATCGGGCCCAAGGTCACCTCAGGCCAGCATGTGTCTGACAGGGCAAGCGCCTTGCCGGGCAGCCATTCGAGATTGCCGTGTTTTCCCAAATGTACCAACGCGTGCGCACCCCAGTGATGGCGTAGGTAGAAATAGAACGCCAAATAGTTGTGGGGCGGTATCAGATCGGGGGAATGATAGGTTTCTTCTGGGTTGATATTGTAACCGCGAGCGGGTTGCAGCCCGACCAAAATGTTTCCAAATTGGTGCAGCGCAAGCTTGAAGCCAGCCCTGGTGTCTGCCTCCGGCGGAAGTTTTGCGGCCAAGAAAAAGGGATCAATTTCGGGTTGGCCCCAACGGTCCTCTACCTGGCTGCGCACGGATAGTGGCAAGGCACCATAGTGGGATTTATAGACATCTATCGGTAAGGTGACACCGCCGCGACGCTCAAACCGATCGGGCAGCCAATTCGTCGGCCCAGCCATCAGTTGCTGCATCAACGCGTCGCTATCTGGCGGTATAGGGCCTGTTTGATACCCGGCATCGCCCAAAAGCGATAGCACATGAACGGTTGCGGCGGGTGTATCAAGACCGACACCATTGGCTAATCGGCCGTCCTTATTAGGGTAATTCGCCAATATTAGAGCCGTTTTTCGATCTTGCGGAGCAGTTCGGCGGAGCCGTGCCCAATTGGCCGCAAGTTCAGCCACAAAACTGATCCGGTCCCCCCGTGCGCGGTATGTTGCGATCGGGCATTCGGTCGCTTCGTCAAAGAATGCTTCGCCCTTAAAACTGACTGCGCGCGACAAGATCCGGCCATCGACCTCTGGCAGGGCGACGTTCATCGCGATGTCGCGGGCCGACAGACCTGTTTTACCGTCTTCCCACGCGGCTTCGGATGAGCTGGCCAGCACCACCTGAAAGATTGGGGCATCATTTGCTTGCGCCATTGTCAGCGGGTTGGAAGGGCCATGATCGCCGTGGGTGTTTCCAACAGCAAACGAGGTGGCGTTCAGGATTACCTCGGGCCGGGCCTGTTCAAAGAGATGTTGCAGCGTAGCCGTCGAAACAGGGTCTTTTAATGAGGCTACAAAGATTGGCAGCGGGTTTAGGCCCGCGCGCAACAATGCCTTGGTCAGCCGGTTGATCGGGTTCAGGCCGGCGCCCTGCACCAAGGCGCGGTAAAAGATCAGCGGTACTACTGGCGCGCCATCGGTCCAAGCCTGTTTTGCGGCTGAAAGATCCGCTACACCTGCACCAGGCCAATACACCCCGGCCCGCAGCAGCGGGCTGGCAGCGATCGGTTTATCGCCGCCATCCAGCATGGTTTTGGCATAGCGCAGGAAGTTGCCAGAATTCTCGGGTCCGCCTTCAACCAGATAGGCCCAAAGGGCGTCATAATCCTGCTCGGAAATGGTTGATAGGCCGCGCAATTCGCCATCTGGCTTGTCGTCGCCAGGAAGGGCAGCAAACGGGATGCCTGCGTCATGTAGGTGGGCTGCATACTGTTCCATGCCGTAGCGCCAATAGCCAGTACCACCCAGCACGCGCGCAATCACCATCCGGGATTTTGATGCACAAGTGTCAATATGAAGATCGACGGACATGGGATGCATCAGGTGCATTAGGCTGGCCAATCGCAGACCTGGCGGGTCTGCCATTTCAGCGCGCGCTTCAGACAAGGCCGCAAGCTCAGTATCGGCAGCTGAGATCACCACTAGATCAGATGGCGTCTGACCCAGATCAACCGGCTCTTTTCCATCATCAATGCTGCCGGGGGTCGCTGCGAGAAGATGCATTTGGGAGCCTTGGCTGTAGGGTCGCGAACTGGTGAGTATTCAGACTAGGTAATAGGACGGTCAGAGCTGCTTTTGCATAAAGACAGAATGCCGAGCTTCGACATAGTTTCCAAACGGGCCGCAGATGGCAAAGCCCTGTCGCGCGTACAGACGATGCGCTGCATAAAGCGTGTCACCCGTTTCAAGGTTAAGCTGCGATACCCCAATGACGCCAGCCTCAACCTCAACCCGGTCAAGCAATTGTGTACCAACGGCTTTGCCGCGTGCGGCAGGGTCGACAAACATCGATTTGATTTCGCAATACCCGTCAAACTGGGCCAGAGCGATACAGCCCAGATATTCATCCTGCTGCTGGGCCACAAAGAAACCGATATGAGGTGCACAAAGCGCGTTAACTGAGAGGCAGTGATTCGCCTCTGCTGGGTAGAGGCTTGCCATCAGGGAGTGGCTTGCTTGCAGCAACGCAGTGGCCCGAGGATCGCGCGGATCCGCGGGCTGGATCGAAGTCATGTTCATGCGCGCAAAGCGGCCGTAATCGCCGCCTGATCCAGACCAGATTGCCCGATCACGACCAGTCGCGTGCCGCGCGGTTCGTCTCGGCCAAAAGGCCGGTCGAAATATGTGTCAATCCGGGGCCCAACGGCCTGCACGGTTAGACGCATGGGTTTGCCAGTAACGGCGGCAAATCCTTTGAGCCGCAAAATATTATGGTGGCGGATTACATCGGCGATCTGCTCGGCAAATGCCTTTGGGTCGGCAATCTCATCGCGGTCAACGATGAAGCTTTGAAACGCATCATGGTCATGATCGTGGTGAACATGAACGGTGTCATGATCATCATGGTCGTCGTCCGCATGATCGTCCTCATCGTGGTGGTGATGGTGATGCACCTCGTGACGTGCGTCCATGTCACCTTCGGCCCCTTTGCCCTGACCAAGCAGAACATCAATCGGCAACACACCCATGCTGGTGCGCACCACCTGAACGCCGATCCGCGCCTCTGACTTTAGACGGTCACTTAGGGCTGTGGCGTCCGCATCACTCAATAGGTCAGATTTGTTGACTACAACCATGTCTGCACAGGCCATTTGGTCGTCAAAAAGCTCAGACAACGGAGTGTCGTGATCGAGGTTCTCATCCAGTTTGCGCTGGGCATCTACCGCTGCCACATTATGGGCGAACTGCCCGTCAAATACAGCCTTGGCGTCGACCACAGTAACAACACCGTCGACAGTAACTTTGGTTGAGATACCGGGCCAGTTGAAGGCGCGGATCAACGGTTGCGGCAAGGCCAGACCCGAAGTTTCAATCACGATATGGTCGGGCGCATCTTCGCGGGCCAACAGCTTTTCCATCGTTGGAATGAAATCATCGGCCACGGTGCAACAGATGCAGCCGTTCGACAGCTCCATGATGTCTTCCTCGCGGCAAGTTTCATCACCGCAGCCTTTTAGAATATCGCCATCGACGCCCAGATCGCCAAACTCATTGATGATCAGCGCGATGCGCCGCCCGTTGGCGTTTGCCAGCATGTGCCGGATCAGGGTGGTCTTACCGGCCCCAAGAAAACCAGTGACGACGGTGGCGGGAATCTTTGCAGGCATGGGTACGCTCCGGTATGAGTTGAGTTGATGTGGCCCATCGGGGCCAGAAAGGAAAGTGATGGCTGTTAAAGTCACCATCTGTGAAGGGTGCAGGGCCACGGATGGTCCCATGCTTGGGGTCGCGATGATTGGCCCGTTGCGGGCTGCTGTCGCAGGGATGGCCGATGTTGTGACCACAGATTGCATGGTTGTTTGCGGCGCGCCTGTGTCCGTCTCTGTGCGGGCGCCAGGCAAGGCGGCTTATTTGTTCTCGGGCGTGGACCTTGAAACGCAGATCGAAAACCTTGCGACCTTTGTTCGGCTCTATGCGCAGGCCCCGGATGGCATCGTCGATGATGTGCGTCCCTGCGGTGATCTGCGGTTCCGCCTACTTGGTAGAATTCCAGCCTAGGCCGCCGCTGACCACACCTGGCCGGCAACAGCCCCCATGACAGCCCAAGCCACTGCGGCAACCCCCAGTGATCTTGCGGCAAACAACGATCCAAGTTCAGCCGGACCAAGCCCGAAATAGGTATCGAGCTGTGGCGCGCCCACGATATGCGGCGCCAGGATCAGGGCAACGCCCACAACTGGCCACATAGGGCCGCGTCCATAACCCAGGCTCGCGATGCCTGCTGCGGTAAAGATCACACAGCCGATCCACCATAATTGACGCGGCGCAAGTTCTGCGGCGATGGTGCCGGGCAGTTCAGGCGGTAGGCCCATCGCAGGCGCCAAATGAACCGCTGCAAACCCCGCAAAACCCCAAATCAGCCCACTGGTTTGCGTAATCTGATGGCCAAACCGCGACGCGATGGCAAAGCCTGCCACAAGGATCAGCGCAAAGCCTGTAAAAGTGATCAGGTCCATGGCAAATGTGCCCAGATGGCGCATTGGATCCGCCCATATCATCGACGATCCGGCCTCAGACTCTGGTAACCCGGTCAGGCTAAAATGGATGCGTGCGCCAGTTTCATATAGCTCTCCCTCCATCAGGACGGGAACCACAAGAAAATACTGGAGCACAGCTGCGATAAGCCCCGCCGTCAGCCCAGCGAACACGGCGCTGGTCAGCAAATGTTTTGTCATTAGATGGTCAGCCGTTGCCAGTTAGTGGCAAGGGAACGAAACAGCATGACGGGTGTCATGGGCAGTTTCATGTAGAGCTGATGCGTGGCTAAAGCCTGCAACGAAAATCAGGCCGACGCCCATAAACATCGCCAAGGCGATTGGCAGAAGGTCGGCATGGGATACATCGGCGGCGTGTGTTGCGGCGTTTGCATTGTTAGTCATTGTCTTATCTCCTCCCCGTCCACCCGACGGGATAAATGGTTTCTTTCGCAGGGTCGGTCTCCTGGCTCGCGGGTCAAAGCTAAGGTGCCTGCCTTCCCGGTTTCCCAGTGGCGTCCTTGGCACCCGCTCACCGCATACAGTCGCGGGGGCGGCTGCGGACTTGGGCCTCCAATTGTGGATAAACCCTTACCGCATTCCCATTTCATCCCCGAGCGCTTTGCGCCTAATCGGGGAACCATGCTAATCTATTGTGCGCTGTTGGCGCCGCATGCGTCAAGGCGGTTTCCGACCTATTGGAGGCGGTTTGCGCAGGCTTGTCATTATTTGCGAGGGCAGGGGCGGGATCATGGTGTTGGCGGCCAGATGCCGCGAACCCGTGCTAAAACCGGTTTGAGGTGAGCGCTGCCTAAGCGTAAGTTGAATGCCAAACCTGTCTGAATTCACGCCAATAAGTATCCATATCTTGGGGATAACTGAAGATTGGACGCCATATAAAGGGGTGTTCCGTTGACATTTCCTCGACGTCGGCAACAAACTTAAGTTTCATCGGAATCAACCGGGATAGGGTCACTTGCGTTTTTCCAGGCTCAGATTGACAGGCTTCAAAAGCTTCGTGGACCCTACGGATCTGATCATCGCGGATGGTCTGACCGGGGTCGTAGGGCCTAATGGTTGTGGCAAGTCTAACTTGTTGGAGGCCCTGCGCTGGGTCATGGGTGAAAATCGCCCAACCGCAATGCGCGGCGGTGGCATGGAGGACGTGATCTTTGCTGGGGCCGCCACGCGCCCGGCGCGGAACTATGCCGAGGTGTCGCTGGTCATCGACAACTCGGAACGTCTGGCCCCATCCGGTTTCAACGATACCGATCAGTTGGATATCGTGCGCCGCATCACCCGTGATGCCGGTTCGGCGTTTAAGACCAACGGTAAAGATGTGCGCGCCCGCGATGTGCAGATGCTTTTTGCCGATGCCTCAACTGGGGCCCATTCGCCCGCACTTGTCCGGCAAGGTCAGATTTCGGAACTGATCAACGCCAAACCTAAATCGCGCCGCCGCATTCTGGAAGAGGCCGCCGGGATATCAGGGCTTTATCAGCGTCGCCATGAGGCTGAACTGAAGCTGCGCGGCGCCGAGGGCAACCTGGCTCGCGTCGATGACGTTTTGGAGCAATTGGCCAGCCAGCTGTCCAGCTTGGCGCGTCAGGCCAGACAGGCCGCGCGGTACCGCGAAATTGGCACTGATTTGCGGATGGCTGAGGGTATTCTGCTATATCGTCGCTGGCGGGAGGCTGAGGATGCGCGCGCTGCTGCTGAGACTGTTTTGCGTCAGGCATTGACCGCCGCCGCCCAGTCCGAAAGTGCGGCCCTGAAATCGGGCAAAGCCCGAGAAGCTGCCGAACAAGTTTTGCCACCCCTACGTGAGGAGGAGGCGATCGCAAGCGCCATCTTTCAGCGTCTGCAGGTTGAACGTGACACGTTGATTGATCACGAGAACCGCGCGCTTCAGGCAATCGAAACACTGACCGCCCGGATCGCACAGCTCGGCAATGACATTGCGCGCGAAACCAGCTTGAACGCGGATGCCGGACAATCGGTTGAGGCGCTGGAATGGGAAAAGGCGCAGCTTGAAAAGGCCAGCGAAGGCTACACCGATGTGCTGGTGAATGCGGCTGGGGCAAGTGCCGATGCGGCCCGGATCCTGGCGGATCGTGAAAATGGTCTTAGCCAGCTGACCGAAGATGTCGCACGGCTGGCTGCGCGCCACGCCTCTGCCCAACGTTTATTGGATGACACCAGACGCAGCGCTGAACGGTTTGCAGCTGAGGCGGGTAAGGCCCGGTCTGCGGCCCATGACGCCGAACTGCAACTCAGCGATTTGGTGGCCCGCCACGCAACCGCCGAAACTGATCTGGCCAAGGCCACCGATCTGGCTGCGCGTGCCGATGAAATTTTAACTGAGGCTGAGGCTGCTCGCGCACTTGCGCAATCGCGCGAAAGCGAGGCCCGCGTCACATTGGCTGAGGCCGACGGTCAAGCCAACACGCTGGACGCAGAGGTTCGCGCGCTTGGCAAATTGCTGGACCGTGACCGCGGCGATCACGATCAGGTGCTTGATATCGTGCGCGTCGTTCCGGGATATGAGGCGGCTTTGGGTGCGGCCTTGTCTGATGATTTGAAGGCCCCCTTGCTAAGCGACGGTTTGGCCACAACGGGTTGGACCAATTTGGCGGTCTATTCAGCGGTGCAGCCATTGCCGGGCGGCACCTCAGCGCTGTCAGGTTATGTCGATGCGCCTGATGCTTTGACGCGCCGCCTATCGCAGGTTGGAGTGGTCAGCGCATCCGACGGCCCGATCCAGCAATCGCAATTATTGCCTGGCCAACGGCTTGTCAGCATGGCTGGCGATCTATGGCGATGGGACGGCTACTGCCTTGCAGGTGCAGACAGTACTAGTACTGCCGCGCGCCGCCTTGAACAGGTCAATCAGCTAAGCGAAGTCTCAGCTGAGTTAGAGCGCGCTACCATTGCCGCAGACCGTGCGCGCACAGCCCACATCCAAATTGGGACGCGTTTGGCGATACTTAGCGATGCAGACCGTCAGGCACGAGAGGCCCGCCGCGCGGCTGATCAGCAAGTCGCCGATAACAATCGCGCCTTTAGCCGGGCAGAGGCAGACCGCAATATTCTGGCTGGTAAGCTCGAAACTCTGCGATCTGCTGTGACCCGCAATGAGGAGGAGGCCGCAGCGGCCCAATCCCAGATGACTGAGGCGCAAGCTGCGATCGACGATCTGGATGATTTGCCGACGATGCGCGGTCAGGTTGAGGATGCGAAATCTAAGGTTGACGATGCCCGCCGCCAGATGCTGGCCAAGCGCGCAGGCCATGATGATCTGAAACGTGAGGGTGAGGCCCGCCTGCGCCGCAGCCAACAGATCGTGATCGAGATCAGTGGCTGGCGGCACCGCTTGGAAACCGCAAAAACTCGGATTACAGAGCTAGAGATCCGCAAAGCCAGTTCTGAGGTCGAGTTGGGTTCGGCCCAAGCCATACCCGGTCAGCTCACCGCCAAACGCGATGAGCTTTCCAGCAGTATCACGCAGGCCGAATCGCGCCGCCGTGCAGCCACAGATGCCGTCGCAGAGGCGGAAACGGCCTTGCGGGCCACCGTCGCCGCGGAGCGTGAGGCCGAGCGTTTGGCCTCTGCTGCGCGCGAAGACCGTGCCCGCGCTGAAGCCCGCCGCGACAGCGCCGTTGAGACCGTTGCCTTGTCGACGCAGCGTATTCTAGAGGCCATGGAAACAACGCCCGAAAAGCTGTTGGCGGATCTGGGCGCAGACCCCGCTGCCATGCCGCCTGCTGACCGGGTTGAGGCTGATGTGCTGCGACTGCGCCGTCAGCGCGACGCCTTGGGTGCCGTCAACCTTCGCGCCGAAGAAGACGCCCGCGAGGTCCAAGAAGAGCACGACACGCTGGAAACTGAAAAGCTTGACCTTGACGCCGCGATCAAAAAGCTGCGGACGGGGATTTCCAACCTTAACCGCGAAGGTCGTGAACGCCTGCTAACTGCGTTTGAGGATGTGAACCGTAACTTCGCCGTCCTGTTCACCCATCTATTTGGAGGGGGGGAGGCCAAGTTGGTTCTTGTCGAAAGTGATGATCCTCTGGAGGCCGGGTTGGAGATCTTGTGCCAACCGCCGGGCAAAAAGCTTTCAACCTTATCGCTGCTGTCAGGGGGGGAGCAGACGCTGACGGCGCTGGCCCTGATCTTTGCCGTGTTTCTAGCCAACCCTGCGCCGATTTGTGTGTTGGATGAGGTCGACGCGCCGCTGGACGACGCCAATGTCACCCGCTTTTGTGATCTACTGGATGAGATGACACGCCAAACCAACACTCGGTTCCTGATCATCACGCACCACGCCGTGACCATGGGCCGGATGGACCGCTTGTTTGGCGTGACTATGGCAGAACAGGGCGTCAGCCAGCTGGTCAGCGTTGATCTGAAAAAAGCCGAACAAATGGTCGCATAGACGGCCACTCGCGCAACGTCCCACTACATTTGGCGCAACAGTTCCGGTGTCGGCCAAGCATCAGCGGGCAGGCCCAATCGTTCCTGCTCAATCTGCACGGCGTTACGCGTCCTGGCGCCCAAAATCCCGTCGATCCCACCCACATCATAGCCGCGGGCGGTCAATCGTTCTTGTAGTTGGAGCATCTGGTTGCCCTCAAGGCCAGCATCCGGGTTGCCCGCGTCAAAGATCGGTGCACCTGACAGACGCGTGGCGAAATAGGCCGCCGTGCTGACATAGACAAAGCTTTGGTTCCACTCAAAGAACACGTTGAAATTCGGGTAGGCCAAAAAGGCTGGGCCATTGCGCCCTTGCGGCAGTAAAACCGAGGCTGGCAAACTACGACTTGGCAGCGCGCCGTTGCGACCGACCACGCCCGCGCGTTCCCAGTCAGCAACAGGGCGGACTGTTTGCAATCCCGTAGCAGACCAGTCGAACCCGCTTGGCAGCGTTATTTCTACCAGCCACGGCTCCCCGGCGCGCCAACCCAGATCGCGCAGCATATTGGCGCCTGACATCAGGGCATCCGCCTGTGAAGTTTTCAGCCGCACATGCCCGTCACCATCGCCGTCAATTCCGTTCTCGAGGATATCACCGGGCAGCATTTGGACCATCCCAACCTCACCGGCCCACGCCCCGGTAGTGGTGGCAGGATCAAAATCACCGTTTTCATATAGCTCAAGTGCTGCGAAAACTTGTGGCCGAAAAAGTTCAGGCCGTCTGCAATCATGCGACAGAGTGACCAATGAGTTCAGAGTATTGAAATCCCCCTGCACCGCGCCAAAATCTGTCTCAAGCGCCCAAAATGCCAATAAAACCCCGCGCGGCACGCCAAATTGCTGCTCTGCACGATCAAAGATGCTGTCGTAGCGTTCGGCGTTTCGCCGCCCATTATCTATACGGTTCTGGCTGATTAGTCTGCGCGAGAACTCAACAAATGGGATCTGGAATATCCCCTGACCCCGGTCGGCGTTCAATGTTGACTGATCCTGCTGAGCATTGCGAAAGAAGCTGCCGACAGTACCGCGATCATGTCCTCGCGCGACGGCCTCGGCGCGTAACCCTTCGACAAAGCCTGAGAAATTACCGCCGCACTGGGCCTGCGCTATGCCTACGCTTAACGTGAGGCCTAAGAGGAATATTGGTAAAAAGCGCATTTTGAAATCCTATTCTGCTAAGGCCTTAACCTAACAGGGTCGGACTATGCCGCAAGCGCCCAGAAAAATACAAGGATCAGGATTAGTCCAACAAAGGCTAACCATGCCTTCCACAGCGCAGCAACTGCATGGTCGATTTCGTCCTCACCCACGTCGCGGGCTCCGGCTTCATTCGCATAGGCAAAATCGCGCATCTCACCTTCATAGCTGCGCGGCCCTGACAGGGCGATCCCCAGAATGCCCGCCATCGCGGCCTCGGGCCAACCAGCGTTTGGCGACCGGTGCAAACCTGCATCGGCCAGCGTGATCCGCCACGCGTGCCACGACCGGTGAACCCCTACCATCAGGATCGCTGACAGGCGCGCGGGGGCCCAGTTCAGCACATCATCCAGTTTCGCGGCGGCCCAGCCGAACGCCTCGTGTCGGGGTGTGCGGTAGCCGATCATACTGTCAGCAGTATTTATGATCTTGTAGATCAGTAACCCGGGCAAGCCCAAGATCAGAAACCAGAACGCGGGCGCAATCACCCCGTCTGAGAAATTCTCGGCGGCACTTTCTATGGCGGCGCGGGCGACATCAGCCTCATCCATATCATTGGTGTCACGGCCCACAATCTTGGCCACGGCGCGTTTGCCTGCAGGTAGGCCATAGCGCAGCCCATTGGCCACCTCGGTCACATGATCAACCAGACTGCGTTGCGCCAACAAGATTGCGGTCAGAATGACCGAGATCAGCCAGCCAAACGGCAGGGCTTGCAGGATCAACCCCAACACACCGGCCCCAACGACAAGCGCCCCAACGCAAAGCACACCGCGCCAGCGCTGCTCTTCGCCCTCATTAAAACGCTGATCCATCCATTCGATCAGCCGCCCCATCAGGACCGCAGGGTGCGGCGCGCGGGACCAAAGCCATTTCGGCTCCCCAAAGATCGCGTCCAGCGCCAGGGCCAAAACCAGCAACAGTGCCGTCTCTATCATGATCGCTCCAACGCGGTTGTAAGCTGCGCCCAATCGGGGTCGCTGCCCGGCAGACCAAGCCGAAGCCAAGTCTTCGAATACGGAAATACACGGCTCCAGATATGAGCCCGCGCCAACCGGTCTTGCCATAACGGGGCATCGCCCACATCATAAAGCCGGAACAGCGTTGTGCCCCCAACGATCTGCGCACCTGCTGCCGTTATCACCGTGTCCAGTCGCGCCGCATCATGTGCCAAACGGTCACGGGTTTTCCTGGCCCAATTTGTGTCGTTCAGGGCTTTTGCACCGACACGCAGCGCCGGACCTGATACCGCCCAAGGCCCGATTAAATCGCGCAGGGCGCGCAAAGTGTCAGGTTGGCCGATTGCAAACCCAAGGCGCATTCCAGCCAGTCCCCAGAATTTACCAAAGCTTTTGAGCACGACAACACCGGGCCGGTTCGTCAATTCGATCAGGCTAGCATCGGGCATCACGTCACAAAAGCTTTCGTCGATGATGGTCAGACGCTGCGGCCCGTTCAACTCAGCCGCACTCCAGACCCGTCCATCGGGATTGTTCGGATGCACAACGACCAAAGCATCAGCGGTGGTCTCGGCGGTGGTCTCGGTGACACGCCAACCGGCGGCGCGAAAGGCCGCACCATGTTCATTATAGGTCGGGCCCGGGATCTTCGCCGTGCTGGGATTGCCCAATGCCGGACTGCGCGCAATCAGCGCGGAGGCGCCGGGTGCCGCTACAATCTCAATGTCCTTTGAAACGCCCCAAAACAACCGCGCGGCCCCCAGAAGATCGGCCATCGCTTGCTCATCGGGCAAGCCCGTCCAGTCTTGGGTGGTAAATTCGGGCAGTGGATATGGGATCGGGTTGATGCCGGTCGAAAGGTCCAGCCAGTTTGTACGCACGCCACCATATTGGACGCGGGCGGCATCTAATCCGCCGCCATGGTCGCGCTTTGGCGCTGGGCTCATTCTGGCAAAGGCGGATGTCGGGTCACAAAATGACCCTTAATCGCCAGTGGCCATGTCCGATATGGAACTTGGCCCAGCGCGCTTTGCGCATGCAGGGTCGCGTACTCCACTACGGCGTCCGCAGCTTCTTGGCTCACCTCAAACTCACCCAGAGTATAGGCCAGTTTGCCCGTCGCCTGAATCGCTACATTGCACGCCCTTGTGCAGCCCATCAGGCACGAATGGCGCCGCGTCTCGACCTCGATGGATTGCGCCGCTGCTGTCTCGATCAACTTGGCGAACACCTCACCATCGGTCTCGGTCATGGCGCGCAATTCCCAGTCGGGATGCTTGCAGGTGTCGCAAATTGTAATGACTGTGGTCATTTTGGCCGCTCCTCAGAAGTCTTCCGCAAGAGGTTCAACCTTATTTCGCCACCACGCGCAATGGGGCGGCATCGCGGCCATGCGGCTTGGTCCAATCCAATACCGGATTGATTGGGATGATCCGGTGCGGATTGATGCTGTCATGGCTGTAATGATAGTGGCGCACGATGTGATCGAAGTTCACCGTCTCGGCAATGCCCGGCCACTGATACAGCTCTAGAGTATAGGCCCATAGGTTCGGGTAATCGACGATCCGCCTGCGATTACATTTGAAATGCAGGTGATAGACCAGATCGAATCGCACCAGCGTGGTGAACAATCGCCAATCAGCCTCGGTAATCCGCGCGCCGGTTAGAAACCGGTTCTCCGACAGGATCCCCTCAACCCAATCCAATGCATCGAACAAGGTAATCACGGCATCGTCATAGGCGGCCTGCGTTGTTGCGAATCCTGATTGGTAGACGCCATTGTTGATCTGGTGATAAATCCGATCATTCACCGCATCGATATCGGCATGCAGCCCCTCTGGATAAAAATCCTCAGTATCGCCGGTGATCCCGTCAAAGGCAGAGTTCAGCATCCGGATGATTTCAGACGATTCGTTGGACACGATCGTTTCTGTCTTTTTGTCCCAGACAATCGGCACGGTGACGCGACCGGTCATATCGGGCTTGGCCTTCAGGTAGATATCGCGTGCGAACGGCAACCCAAACAGCGTGTCACCCGTGGCACCGCTAAAATCATTTGCAAAGGACCAACCATCATCCAGCATATCGGGATGTACGACTGAAATACTGATGTGATCCTCCAGTCCTTTCAGGGCGCGAAAAATCAGGGTGCGATTGGCCCAGGGGCAGGCATGGCTAACATAGATATGATAGCGTCCGCTTTCGGCTTTATACCCGGCCTCACCTGTGGGCCCGGCTGATCCATCCGCCGTGATCCAGCTGCGAAATTGCGCCTCTTGGCGTTTGAACGTTCCGTCTGTGGACTTGGTGTCGTACCACGTGTCCTGCCATGCGCCATCAACCAGCAAACCCATATCGTCTCTCCCATAAACCTAACCAACGGTGTCGCACACCCGGCCAAGGTGACAAATCCCTGTCGCCGCACGGCCTCTCCCATATCGTCGCACAGGCACAGATCGTCGCCTTTCGCCGAAATCACGCCGGATTTGGATTTGCATGATGTCGCTGGCTCCTGTAGCCAAAATCCCGACGGAACCCCACCGGGGGGTCAGACCGAAGGCACGATCCGCGCTGACCCAGATCGGGGGCAACGGTCCTGCGTCGTCAAGACGGGCCTTGGCCCCTCTCCCCGCATGACTGATGGAGGCCATTATATGGCAAAGACCGGCGTGATGATTTGTGGCCACGGCTCGCGCAGCCAAGCAGCTGTCGATGAATTTTCGATTCTGGCAGAAAAACTGCCCGGCCTTCTGCCGCCCGACTGGCAGACTGAATACGGCTATCTGGAGTTTGCAAACCCGGTGATCCGCGACGGTCTGGACAAGTTGCGTTTGGCAGGGTGTGAGAAAATCCTGGCCGTTCCGGGCATGCTGTTTGCTGCGATGCACTCCAAGAATGACATTCCAACGGTTCTGAACACCTATGCCGCCAAACACGGGATAGAGGTATCTTACGGCCGTGAACTGGGCGTTGATCCCAAAATGATCGCCGCCGCCGCCGCCCGTATCGAAGAAGCATTGGCCGCCTCCCCCTCGGACATCCCGCGCCATGAAACTTGCCTTGTCGTCATCGGGCGCGGCGCGTCTGACCCGGATGCGAACGCCAATGTCTCCAAGATCGCCCGGATGCTCTGGGAAGGCATGGGCTTTGGCTGGTGTGAGGTCGGCTATTCTGGCGTCACCTTCCCACTGGTCGAACCCTGCCTCGAGCATGTCACGCGTCTTGGCTACAAACGCGTTGTCGTGTTTCCGTATTTCCTGTTCACCGGCATCTTGATCGACCGGATCTATGGCTTCACCGATCAAGTTGCGGCCAAGCACCCTGATATTGAGTTTCTCAAGGCAGGCTATCTCAGCGACCATCCAAAAGTGTTGGAGACATTTGCCGAGCGGATCACCGAACAAGTCGGCGAAATCCCTCCGCCCAATTGCGCGATGTGCAAATACCGTACGCAAGTTCTGGGCTTTGAGGCTGAGGTTGGCGCTGTCCAGGAAAGTCATCATCACCATGTCGAAGGACAGGGCGCTTCGGCCCCTGGCTCGAATGTCGAGGATTGTCAGCTTTGTGATACCTTTTGTACCGGGCTTTGCCGGTTAGAGGCGCAAGATCAGGCCCATGATCATCACCACGATGAACATGCGTCTGACCACGGCCACGATCACAGTCACTCCCATGCGACCTACCCACATGCCAAACACCCGCTTGGCCCCGAAAGTGCCCGTAAACCCAAAAACTGACCTACGCCTTTTTCTTGGTAAAAATACTCAAGATCCTGCCCTTACCCCAATTTGGACGTCTGCTCTTGCGCCCCTATGAGAAAAACCCATCCGCGATCTACGCGCAAAGCTTTGCCACTGTGCGGGCTGAGGCACGCCTTGATCGGTTCGATGCAGGCATGCAGGCATTGGCCATCCGGTTGATCCATTCGTGCGGCATGGTTGAAATCGCGGATCGGATCGTTTTTTCGGATGGTGCCTATCAGGCTGGTCAGGCGGCGCTGGCCAGTGGTGCGCCGGTCTTGTGTGATTGTGAAATGGCAGGCGCTGGTATCATCCGGCGCTATCTGCCTGCAGACAATCAGGTGGTAGTCACGCTGAATGATCCCTCGGTTCCCGACCACGCGCAGTCCATCGGCAATACCCGCTCTGCGGCCGCCGTCGATCTGTGGTTGCCGCATCTAGAGGGCGCAGTTGTCGCAATCGGCAATGCGCCAACTGCCCTATTTCACCTGTTAGAGCTGCTGGATCAAGGCGCGCCCAAACCTGCCGTGATCCTTGGCTTCCCGGTCGGATTTGTCGGGGCTGCCGAGTCCAAGGCGGAACTTTCTGCTAATCCCCGTGGCTGTAATTTCATCGCTTTGCGCGGACGTCGCGGTGGTTCGGCGATTGCGTCTGCGGCCGTCAATGCGCTGGCTGCTGGCCTGCCGGAGGAAAAATCATGACGCACGCGCGTCCGCATCGGTTGTGCATCGGATGTGCGTGTCATGTGAATGAGGAGTTTCGCGATGTCTAAAGGTCCTTGGCTCCATATTGTTGGCATCGGCGAAGACGGTCTTGATGGCCTGACACCGGCCACCCGCGCTGTGATTGAGGCCGCTGAAATTCTTGTTGGCGGTGACCGTCACCATTCGCTTTCTGGTGCGTCAAATGCACAACGGCTGGCTTGGCCCAGTCCTTTTGATGCCCTGATTGACACGTTGAAATCTCACCGCGGGAAACGCGTCGTCGTGTTGGCAACCGGAGATCCGCTTTGGTATTCTGTCGGGGCCCGGATCGGTCGTGCGATGGATCCTGCTGAGATTGTGTTCCATCCCCAGATTTCCGCCTTTCAGCTTGCTGCCGCCCGTATGGGTTGGTCGCTGCCAGATGTTGAAACGCTCACCGTGCATGGCCGTCCGGTAGAGCAAATGATTGCTTTTATTCAACCTTTTCAGCGCTTGCTGATCCTGACCACTGGCGCTGAGACACCCGCGCAGATCGCGCACTTTTTGGCCGCGCGTGGGTTTGGCGACAGCAAACTAACGGTTCTGGCGGCCATGGGTGGCCCGAATGAAGCCCGGTTTGAAGGCACGGCTCGCAACTGGGATCATCAGGTTCCGGCCTTCAACACGCTTGCGGTGGAATGTGTCGCCGCCGCTGACGCCGCACTGCTACCGCGCGTGCCGGGCCTGTCTGATGATTTGTTTCGTCACGACGGCACCATGACCAAGCAAGAGGTCCGCGCCGCAACACTGGCCAAGCTGATGCCGATGCGCGGTGCGCTGCTTTGGGATGTTGGCTGTGGCTGTGGCTCGGTTGCTGTTGAGTGGATGCGCGCCGCCCGCTACGCCCGTGCCATCGGCATCGAACCCCGCGCCGATCGCCGCGCCATGGCCGCCGAAAACGCACTTGCCTTGGGTACTCCAAAATTGGATTTGCGCGATGGAACCGCCCCTAAAGGGCTGCAAGGATTGGAAAGCCCTGATGCGATTTTCATTGGTGGCGGGTTATCGGCTGAGACGTTCGCGGCGTGCTGGGATGCGTTGAAACCACTTGGTCGGCTGGTTGCAAACGCCGTTACGCTTGAGTCTGAGATCCAATTGATCACTCTTTATAAGGCCCATGGCGGCCAGTTGGTGAAGTTGCAAATTAATCGCGCGGAACCCGTAGGCGCCCTGACTGGATGGCGACCACTGATGCCAGTCACACAATGGAGCCTAGTGAAACGATGACTGGAACGCTGTATGGAATTGGCGTCGGACCGGGCGATCCCGAACTGATGACCCTAAAGGCCGCCCGCCTGATCGGTGGCGCTGACGTGATCGCCTATCCAACCCTTGCGGGTGGCGAAAGTTTTGCGCGATCAATCGCGGCAGATCTGATTAAACACTCTGCGCGAGAAATTCGCATCGATGTTCCGATGACCACAGCCCGCATCCCGGCCCAAGATGCCTATGATATAGGTGCCGCAGAGATCGCGACCGTATTGTCAGCTGGACAAGACGTAATTTGTCTGTGTGAAGGCGACCCATTTTTCTATGGCTCTTTCATGTATTTGTTCGCCCGTCTGTCGGGTAAATTCACGGTTGAGATAGTTCCGGGCGTTTCCTCCCTGACAGCGTGCGCTGCCCGCGCAGCAGTGCCGCTGGCCGCGCGAAATGAAGTGATGACAATTCTTCCCGGCCCGCTGCCCGATTCAGAGCTTAGCGACCGCATTGATGCCGCCGATAGCATTGTCTTGATGAAGGTTGGGCGCCATCTGGGTCGCCTGCGCGCCATTCTTGAACAAAAGGGCCTTGCCCAAAATGCACACTATATTGAACGTGCCACTCTTGGTACCGAACGTGTCCTGCCATTGTCACAAGCGCCTGATCCTGCACCCTATTTCTCAATGATCCTTGTTACGAAAGGGGCTGATCCTTGGCTCTGACCCCCGTTATTTTATGCCTAAACGTCGCCGGCGAGGCCATCGCCCGACAGATCGCCGATGGTATCGGTGCGCCAATCCACGGACGTGAAGGCCGGGTCTTGAATGCAGATGCGTTCTTTCCCAATGCGCTGGATCACGTGCGGACGCTTTTTGCATCGGGCACGCCGATCATAGGTGTCTGCGCCTCTGGCATCTTGATCCGTGCGGTGGCCCCACTGCTGGCAGACAAGACAACTGAGCCACCAGTTTTGTCGGTGTCGGATGATGGGGCCGTTGTTGTGCCCCTTCTGGGGGGACATCGCGGCGCCAACCGTTTGGCGCGCGAGGTCGCAAGCATCTTGAAGGCCACAGCCGCCGTCACAACCGCCGGTGATGTGGCCTTGGGTGTTGCACTGGATGAGCCACCTCTGGGCTACCGGCTGGCCAACCCCGAAGACGCAAAATCCGTTATGGCAGCGCTGCTGTCTGGTGGCGGTGCGACCCACGTGGGTGAGCCGTTGTTCGATCTGCCACCTGGGAACGCCGTGACGATCAGTGTCACCAAGGCCCCGGTTAAGGGTGGCCCGGATCATCTTGTCTATCATCCGCAACGCCATGTCTTGGGGCTTGGCTGCGCACGCAATGCCCCGGCGGAGGAGCTGCTTGCGCTGGCCCAACAGGTGATCGCCAAAGCAGGCATCTCGCCTAATGCAATTGCGGCGGTTTCCTCATTAGATCTCAAGGCGGATGAGCCTGCGATGAATGCAGTTGCGCGGCATCTGGGTGTGCCTTTTCGCCTGTTTGCAGCGTCTGAGTTGGAGGAGGTTACACCGCGTCTGGCCACACCATCAGATGTCGTCTTTGCCGAGGTTGGTTGCCACGGCGTCTGTGAGGGCAGCGCGCTGGCCGCAGCCGGAGCGGACGCAACATTGGTTGTCACAAAACAAAAGACGGCAAATTGCACTGCAGCCTTAGCAGCCAGTCCCAACCTGATCACTGCGCCATTGGGTCGATCGCGGGGTCGCCTTTCGATCATTGGTATTGGACCCGGCCAAGCCAGCTGGCGCACGCCAGAGGCCAGCCATCTGATTGCTGAAGCCGAAGAACTGGTGGGTTATGGCCTTTATATTGATCTGCTAGGCGCCTTAGCCGTTGGTAAGGCCCGCAGTGATTTTCCACTGGGTGGCGAAGAAGCGCGCTGTCGATACGCGTTGGAGCGTGCCGGTGAGGGTCGCAATGTGGCGTTGATCTGTTCAGGCGACGCCGGGATCTATGCGATGGGTGCGCTGGTGTTTGAATTGTTGGACAGAGACGCTGCTGCCCAAGGTGTCAGCGACGCGGCTCGCCGGGTTGAGGTGATTTCAACCCCGGGGGTCTCTGCGCTGCAAGGTGCCGCCGCGCGCGCTGGTGCCCCCCTTGGCCATGATTTTTGTGCTATCTCGCTTAGTGATTTGCTGACCCCACGCGAAGATATCCTAAAGCGCCTGCATGCAGCCGCTGAGGGCGATTTTGTGATCGCGTTCTATAATCCGGTTTCGGCGCGGCGGCGCACCTTACTGGGCGAGGCGCGCGATATCCTCTTGAAGCATCGGCCGGCCGATACGCCGGTCTTGTTGGCGTCCTCGCTTGGCCGGCCAGAGGAGCATATCCGCTACCGCGCGTTAAGAGATCTGCAAGTTGATGAGGTTGATATGTTGACCGTGGTACTGGTCGGATCCAGCCATTCGCGGTTGGCCCAATTGGGCGAGGGACCGCGCATGTTCACGCCTCGAGGATACGCCCGCAAGATCGATGGCGACTTATCCGATGCGTCCTAAGCGAAAGGCTTTGTCATGACCGTCTATTTTATTGGTGCAGGACCGGGTGACCCGGAATTACTGACACTAAAAGCGCAGCGCCGGATCGCGGCCTGTCCAGTCTGTCTTTATGCTGGATCGTTGGTCCCGCAAGAGGTTGTAGCAGGTGCGCCCGCCGATGCACGCGTCCTTGATACGGCTTCGATGACGCTGGACGACACACATGCTGAGATCAAAGCCGCGCATGCCAAAGGCCAGGATGTGGCCCGCGTGCATTCTGGGGACCCATCGCTTTATGGCGCAATCGCCGAACAAATCCGCCGCCTGAGAGCTGATGATATCGCGTATGAGATTATACCGGGTGTTCCTGCTTATGCTGCGGCTGCGGCGGCACTTGGTCAGGAATTGACGATCCCTGAAGTCGCACAATCGGTCATCCTGACACGGGTGTCGATGAAATCGACCTCTATGCCGCCCAACGAGACGCTGGAAAACTTTGCACGGACCGGGGCGACGTTGGCCATTCATCTGGGCATTCGTAATCTACGAGAGATTGAGCGCGTCCTGACACCCCATTATGGCGCGGATTGCCCTGTTGTGATCGCCTACCGTGTCGGTTGGCCTGATCAGATGTTCATTCGCGGTACACTTTCGGACATCCACCCCAAGGTTCGGGCTGAAAAGATCACGCGCACAGCGTTGATCTTGATTGGTCCCGCAATGGGGGAAGTTCAGAATTTCCGCGACAGTGCGCTTTATGATCCGGATACTCCGCATGTTCTGCGCCCTAAGGTGCGATCTGTGGCGGGAAAGTGACGTATTGCAGCGCGGCGTGATTGGACCGTTGACCGACTCACCCTTAAGGCCATCTTTAGGACTTAGGGATAAGGATTGCCGCCATGTCGACGATACTTTCAAAAGAGGTCCTTGCAGGATTGCAAGAGGCCCAAAAGCGTGACCGGAAAAAGCGCAGCCGCCGCCGTGTGCATATGGGCGGCGCTGTGTATCCAATTCTTGAGTCGCACGATAACGGCTTTACGCTTGACGGCGAAACAGACCCCAGACTGCGCGGTCTGGTCGATATCTATGATGGCGTGCGGCACCTTTTTCAGGCGCTGATTGTTGCCTCAGAGACGGATCATGGCCTGATCCGATATGAATACAAACGTAACACCGCTGCTTCCGATCATGCACCTTTGGACTTTTATCGGAACCCTGACGCCCCAATTGCGTTGCTTGGGCGCGCAGACAGCTAGAATCCCAATTGCAAAACGGAAAACTCGCGGTCTACGATGTCACCCGTGGGGCGCGAGTTTTAATTTTGGCCGCCCTAATTTTCCAAACAGAGGTTGGCCCATGATCAAGACCCCGTATTTGTTGTTTCTTGGCGACGCGCCGGATCAGTTGGCAGCAAAAGTAGCTCAAGGGATCCGAGATTGGCGTCCCGACAACGCGGTTGGACAATTTCGGATGGAGGGATGCAAGGCCAATGTTGGATTGCCCGATCTTGATCTGGCAGCAGCCAAGGCAGCCGGCGCCAAAACGCTGGTGATCGGTGTTGCTAACCGCGGCGGAGTTATCTCGGCATCGTGGAAGAAAATTCTTATCGCAGCGCTTGAGGACGGGTTCGATCTGGCTTCTGGCCTACACAGCCTGTTGACGGATGAACCCGATCTGGTTGCTGTCGCAAAGGCCTGTGGCTGCGTGCTGCATGACGTGCGGATCCCAAGTGTGAAGTACCCAATTGCGAACGGGATCAAACGGTCCGGCAAGCGCTGCTTGGCGGTGGGTACCGATTGTTCCGTGGGCAAGATGTATACTTCGCTTGCGATGGATCATGAGATGAAGGTCCGTGGCCTGAAGTCTACCTTTGGCGCCACTGGCCAGACTGGGATCTTAATCACCGGGGGCGGTGTTCCACTGGACGCCGTGATCGCCGATTTTATGGCGGGCGCGGTCGAATGGTTGACGCCCGACAATGACCCAGACCACTGGGATATGATCGAGGGGCAGGGCAGTCTGTTCCACGTGTCTTATTCTGGTGTGACGCTGGCGTTGATCCACGGCGGACAACCTGATGCGCTGATCCTCAGCCATGAGCCGACCCGCACCCATATGCGCGGTCTGCCCGGCTATGATCTACCCAGCCTAGAGGCACTTCGCGACACGGCACTGCCGCTTGCGCGGATTGCCAATCCTGCCTGCCAGGTTGTGGGTATTTCCGTCAACACCGCAGCCCTGTCCGAGGATGAGGCGTTGAGCTATCTTGCCAAGGTCGAAAACCGGATGGGGCTGCCCGCGGCGGACCCGTTCCGCCAAGGCGCCGGTCGCCTTTGTGATGCTTTGGAAGCGATCTGAATGATCTCAGTCACACCTGATATTTTCCCCCTGGCGGAGGTTTTTACCATTGCCCGGGGGTCTCGGACAGAAGCCAAGGTTCTGACTATCCGCGTCATTCGCGAAGGGGTGACAGGCCTTGGGGAATGTGTGCCGTATGCGCGCTACGGTGAGACGCTTGAAAGTGTCACCAAGCAGATCACTGATTTGCCATCTGATATTTCACGTCAGGACCTGCAAGATGCGCTGCCCCCGGGTGCCGCCCGCAACGCTGTGGATTGCGCGCTTTGGGATCTTGAGGCGAAGCGCACAGGTACCCCGGTCTGGCGGCTTGCGGGTTTGCCAAAACCCAAGCCAGAAATCACGGCTTTCACCTTATCGCTGGACACACCGGACAAGATGCAATTGTCGTCCGCAAAACACGCCCATCGTCCGCTGTTGAAGATCAAGCTTGGCACGCCGGACGATATGCCACGGCTTGAGGCTGTCCGCTTGGGCGCCCCCAATGCCCGCATCATTGTAGATGCGAATGAGGGGTGGACAGCTGAGGTGTACACCGACCTTGCCCCGCATCTATTGCGCCTCGGTGTTGAGCTGGTTGAGCAGCCTTTGCCCGCTGGACAAGACGCTCTTTTGGCTGAGATTGCGCGTCCTTTGCCGGTTTGTGCCGATGAAAGCTGCCATGACCGTGCCAGCCTGTCTAAGCTGAGTGGGAAATATGACATGGCCAACATCAAACTGGACAAGACCGGTGGCCTGACCGAGGCGTTGGCTTTGCGTGACGCGGCCCTTGCCGCGGGCTACACAGTGATGGTCGGCTGCATGGTCGGCTCATCGCTTGCAATGGCGCCAGCCACGCTTGTAGCCCAAGGTGCCGCGATCACAGATCTTGACGGCCCGCTGCTTCTGGCCGAAGACCGGCAAAACCCGCTGATTTATGACGCCCAGGGCGTTCATCCGCCATCGCCCAAACTCTGGGGCTGAAAGGACTAATATGAGTCGCATCGTCTACGTGAACGGCGCCTACGTGCCCGAAGAAGAAGCCGTTATTTCTGTGTTTGACCGTGGCTTTCTTTTTGCCGATGGCGTCTATGAGGTTACATCAGTTCTGAACGGCAAGCTGATTGATTTTGCGGGCCACGCCGCGCGCTTGCAACGGTCGCTGGATGAGTTGGAGATGACCCATCCTTGCACCATGGATGAGCTATTGGAGATCCACCGCAAACTGGTGGCTGACAATGCAATCACCGATGGACTGGTATATCTTCAGGTGACCCGTGGCGCTGCGGATCGTGACTTTGTCTATCCCGAAAATACACCGCCCTCGCTTGTTCTGTTCACCCAAGACAAGCCGGGATTGGCCAATAATCCCAAGGCGTTGACTGGGATGAAGGTGATCTCAATCGAAGACCAACGTTGGGGCCGGCGCGATATCAAAACTGTCCAGTTGCTGTACCCGTCGATGGGTAAAATGATGGCCAAGGCTGCGGGTTGCGATGACGCATGGATGGTCGAAGATGGCTTTGTCACCGAAGGCACGTCCAACAACGCCTACATCGTGACCAAGGCGGGAACACTGGTCACACGGCATCTGGGCACCGAAATCCTACATGGAATCACCCGCGCGGCCGTTCTGCGCTTTGCCGGTGAGGCGCAGATCAAAGTCGAAGAGCGTCCGTTTACACTGGCCGAGGCCCAAGATGCAGCTGAGGCGTTTATTACCTCAGCTTCGACATTTGTGATGCCTGTGGTTGAGATTGACGGCGCGGCTATTGGAGCCGGAACTCCTGGGCCAATCGCTGCTCGCCTGCGTGAGATTTATCTCGAAGAAAGCATGAAGGCCGGCGTCTGATCAACGATGGATTGCGCGATGATGCTCGCGTGGTGCTGGCTGGGCCCTTTCAGAAAAACTGGCATGCGCCATATAGTTGGCGGCTGAGACATCCAAGCTCTTCGGTGATCAGTCAGGGCGTTTGTCCAGCAGATCCGCGTCATAGGCCACCAACTCGACGGTGTTGCCTTCGGGATCTTCGGTGAACACTCCTCGCCAGCCGACCCAGCCAAACAGTTCGACCCGGTAGCTTTGGCTTCGCGCCTCATACCAAGCCATCGCCGCCTCCTGCTCGGCATATGGCAGGCTTAGGGCGATGTGATGCAACGATGACCGCTCACCTGTCTGTGGCGGGTCCTCACCGATTGGATGCAAACCCGGACGCCCGGACATTGCCCTGTCAAACAGGGCCAGAACGGATGTATGTCCGCCAAACCCTTCGGCAATGCGAAAGAATACAATCCCGTCACGCGGACTGCCTGACATCCGCTCCAGCCCTAACACGTCTTCGTAGAACGCGACCATCGCGACCAGATCATTGCAGCGAATGGCAATCTCGCCCAAGGCGCGGATCCGAAAGCCTCTCATCACAATCCCCCGCCACTAACCTTTGATTAAGGTTAACGCGCTCCCCTTCCTTATTCCACACATATCCTCGGCTGCGCGAGGGGCTAGCCCCTCGCTCCGTTCCTAGAAACCTGTCCGACAGGAACGCTTACCGAAGCTGCTGCAACAATCTCAATGAGGCGTACCCGTCTGGGACCAGACCTTGAGATTGCTGGTATTGGCGAACCGCCTGGATTGTGTTTGGCCCAATGATGCCGTCCACCCCGTCTGTCGGAAATCCCGTCTGGGTCAGCCGCTGCTGCAATTCTTCGCGTTCATTCCGACTTAACGCTCGGTCACCGCGCGGCCAGCCAGATCGAAAAGCGTCGCCGCCTGCAATCCGGTCTGATAGGTGGCCAACCCCGATGACGTAGGCGTCCGCTGGATTGTATCGCTCAATCACCTGAAAATTGTCAAAAATCACTAGCGCCACGCCTTCAGACCCGGCGGGCAGCAGGATTGAGGATTGACCATGATCGGGGATCCGTCCGCCACCGGGCAGTCTGACCCCTTGTGCGGTCCAATGCGACACGTCGCGTTTGATCCGTCCACCGCTTTGGGAAAAGTCAAACCCGGTCGGCAAGACGACCTCCATTCCCCATGGTTGACCGTATGTCCAGCCAAACCGCGCCAGATAATTGGCGGTTGAGGCGAGCGCATCGGTTGGATCATCGGCCCATATATCGCGTCGTCCGTCACCGGTAAAATCAACCGCATGGTCCAGATAGCTGGTTGGCATGAATTGGGTGTGACCCATCGCGCCGGCCCAGCTTCCGGTCATGTTTCGCGGTGACGTGTCGCCCGACTGCAAGATTTGCAGCGCGGCAATCAATTGCGCCTCAAAGAACTGTGCACGGCGACCTTCGTAGGCAAGCGTCGCCAACGATTCGATGATATCATTGCTACCACGGACTTCGCCATAAGCGCTTTCTAGGCCCCATATGGCCGCGACAACCTCAGCCTCAACATT
>JBLHOS010000035.1:0-28804 GCA_047623825.1 Paracoccaceae bacterium
TTCGCGTTGATTTTGTCGCGCCAGATGCCCGACCGAGACAAACAGGCCAAAGCAGATTATGTGATCGAGACTAAGACCCTAGACCAAACACAAAAGGCGGTTCAGAACTTGATTGCGATCCTATTGGGAGCAGAACATGCGTGAAATCGTGTTAGACACCGAGACAACTGGGTTTGAGCCATCCGAGGGTCACCGGATTGTTGAAATTGGTGCGGTTGAGCTGTTTAACCATGTACCTACCGGAAGCACTTATCATCAATACATCAACCCAGAACGTTCGATGCCGAAAGAGGCTTTTGCGGTGCATGGCCTTGGTGATGAGTTTCTGCGTGACAAGCCCGTCTTTGCTCGGATTGGTCAGGCGTTCCTTGATTATATCGGGGATGCCACCCTCGTGATCCATAATGCATCCTTTGACATGAAGTTTTTGAATGCAGAACTGTCAAAGGCCAATTTAACTAAATTACCGTCCAGTCAAGCGCTTGATACTTTGCTGATTGCGCGTCGAAAATTTCCGGGATCGCCGGCCTCCTTGGACGCATTGTGCCGTCGGTTTGGTGTCAACAATAGCGCGCGCGAAAAGCACGGAGCGCTGCTCGACTCTGAGATTTTGGCTGAGGTGTACCTGGAACTTATTGGGGGCCGGCAGCCGGATCTTGTACTTGCGTCCTCAAAATCAGCCGGCACACAGTCTCAGACCGCTGATTGGACACCGGCACCGCGACGCGACCCATTGCCCTCAAGGCTTACAGCCGAAGAAAAGGCCGCCCACGTTGCGTTCATAGAAGAACTTGGCGAGGGCAGCCTTTGGACGAAATATTAGTGATTAGGCGTCGGCACGCTTTTGTGCGTCGACCCTGCGGGACAACTCGTTGCGATAGATCGCCATGAAATCAATGTTCTCGAGGTTGAGCGGTGGATAGCCGCCATCCCGTGAGATGTCAGATACTACGCGTCGGATGAATGGGAACAGCATCCGTGGGCATTCGATCATCAAGAACGGGTGCAGCTGCTCTTCCGAAACGTTTTCGACCAGAAAGACCCCGGCGTATTCAAGCTCGATCAGGAAGATCGCACTTCCGTCTTCCTTCGATTTGCTGTCGATTTTCAGCTTAACAATGACGTCATATTGGTTTTCTTGCGTTCGCTTGCGCGCGTCCAAACTTACCTGAACCTGAATCTCGGGCTGGGTTTGTCCCTGCACACCTTTTTGGGCGGCAATGTTCTCAAAGGACAAGTCGCGGATAAACTGGGCTAGAACTTGCATGCGGGGGGGTGTTGGTTGCTTCGCGGCCTCTGTGGGCAAGGCGCCATTCTCTTCGGCCATTTGGCTCTCTCCATCTATAAAATCTGGCGCGCTTTAGCAGGTCACGCTGTCGGCCTCAATGGCGACGGGTCCAATCAGAGCTTCCCTTTGGGGTATTTGGATCAACCTCAAACTCGCCTTCAATCACATCGTCACTGCCTTTACCCTTCCAGGCATCCTGCCCCGCGACCACTGATTGGACGTTGATCCGCTTGCGTATTTCGCGGAAAACCACGGACCTTACCGCGGGAACCAACAACGCAAATCCGACAAAATCCGTAAAGAAACCGGGGGTCAAAAGCAGGGCGCCAGAAAAAAGAATCATCGCGCCATGGGCGAGTGGCTCGGTCGGATCGTTCAGCTCGCTAAAACTTCGCTGTACGTTGTTCAACACCGCGGCTCCCTGAGAGCGGACAAGCCAAGTGCCAATTATCGCGGTCAAAATCACTATCGCGAGGGTCGGCCACAGTCCAATTAAACCGCCGATTTGTATAAACAAAGCGATTTCAATTAGCGGAACACTAAGAAAGAGAATAAACAGCCACATAATACGTCCTTAAATACGCAGAGCAATTGATGATGTGTGACGGTCACATGGACTTGACCACCACCCTGCACTACATATGTAGCAGTAATCCCTATATGTAAGTCTTGAAGTTAACCCGAGGTTTCGCGATGAGCTCATCTTTGATCCAACTGATTGTTTTGGCAGGCATTGCAATTTTCTTGGTGCTGCGCCTTCGAAACGTGCTTGGAACCCGCGATGGGTTTGAAAAGCCGACCACACCCGCACTTGAAAAGAAAGCTGCAACGCGCCGTGACTTTGAGGTGATCGAAGGCGGGCCTGATCGCGACATCATCGATCATGTTCCCGATGGCAGCGCGTCAGCCAAAGCGCTGATGGCGATGAAGTCGGTTGAACCAGATTTTGGTGTCGGCGATTTCCTGCAGGGTGCTAGCGGCGCCTATGAGATGATATTGATGGCGTTTGAGCGTGGTGATTTGGATCAGCTTACTCCGTTCCTGGCAACGGATGTTCTGGAGACATTTGAAAATGTTGTCCTTCAGCGGCGCGAAGACGGGCTGACCATCGAGGCAAGTTTCGTCGGTGTGGCAGAGCTGGTTCTACAAGGGGCGACGTTCGATAATGCAACAAGCGAAGCTGAAATCACGGTCAAGTTTGTTGGTGAATTGACGTCTGCTGTAAAAGACAGCTCTGGCAAGGTCATCGAAGGCGATCAATCATCAATCAAGCGTCAACGCGATGTCTGGACGTTTGGCAGGACCATGGGCAGTGCCGATCCAAATTGGATGCTGGTCGCCACTGGCGAATGATCTGTGGCCGGTCGTGGTCTAGCCGCTGCTTTTGCTGCGGTAGTTTTTCTTAGCGGTGCAGCAATGTCTGAAGTCACTACAGATCTGCTAAGCTTTGATGATCTGAACGGCTGGGCTGATGACGATCATGATGCCGCGTTAGGCGTGTTTCTCAACACCTGCATGGACCTACGGGACCCTGAATGGGCACCTTTGTGTGCCCTGGCCCCAAGCCAGACCAACGCGCGCACGTTCTTTGAGCTATTTTTCCGCCCGGTCCTGATACACGACGATAACCCGGGGCTGTTCACGGGGTACTTTGAACCCGAACTTGATGGGTCTAGGACCAGAACGGCCAGATTTCGCTACCCGCTTTATCGTCAGCCGCCAGAAGTCACAGGCCTATGGCACACCCGGGCTGAGATCGAAGAGCAACAATTACTGGCTAATCGTGGCCTTGAGATCGCATGGGTCGACGACCCGGTCGAGGTTTTTTTCCTGCAAATACAAGGCTCTGGTCGGGTACGTTTGGCGGAAGGCGGCTATTTGCGAGTTGGCTATGGCGGTCGCAACGGCCACAACTACCGCTCGATCGGACAAGAGTTGGTCCGGCGTGGTGTCTATGAGCCTCATCAAGTTTCCGCCCAGGTCATCCAAAGTTGGGTGCGGCGAAATCCGGTTGAGGGGGTGGAGTTGCTGCGCCACAACGCGTCTTACGTGTTCTTTCGAGAGGTCAGGATTTCGGATCCAACAGCAGGTCCGTTGGGCGCGATGAACCGGTCAATCACCCCGCTACGCTCGATCGCCGCCGACCCTGATTATGTTCCCCTTGGTGCGCCCGTCTGGATCGAAAAGGACGGCGCAGAACCGATGCAGCGACTAATGATTGCGCAAGATACTGGTAGCGCAATTCAAGGCCCACAGCGGGCGGACATATTTTTTGGTCCCGGCGACGCGGCTGGCCGCGCGGCCGGCCTGATTCGTGACCCGGGTCGTATAGTGGTGTTACTGCCGATAGAGTTGGCATTTCAATTCGAAGCGGAGAGCTAAGCTATGGCGGGCCGAAAGAAACGCAGCCTGACGACGGAAGATCAGGCGCTTTGGACCACGGTTGCCAAAACCGCAGTCCCATTACGGCGCGCACCCGGCCTAGTCCAGTACACGACATCCAAGAAAATAGTGCCAACGCCTGAGATAAAGCGGAAATCGCATGTCGAACCGTTTGAGATCGGAGAGCGCAGCCCGCCATTACTGCCGCGCCACCAGATCAGCACCTTTCTTGGAGAACAGCTAAGCCGGGTCCCTGTTCGAATGGACCATGGCCTGCATAAGAAGATGTTGCGCGGTAAGCTTCAGCCAGAGGCGACATTAGATTTGCATGGCCTTACCTTGGCGCGGGCGCACCCGCGTCTGACAGCGTTCATGTTCAACGCCTCGAACGATGGACTGCGGCTGGTCTTGGTGATCACCGGCAAGGGCAAAGTCAAAGATGAAGATGGACCCATTCCAATTCGCCAAGGCGTTCTGCGTCATCAGGTGCCACAATGGCTTGAGGCGCCGCCAATTGGATCACTGGTGCTGAATATTCGGCAGGCTCATCTTCGTCATGGCGGTGGTGGTGCCTATTATGTCTATCTCAGGCGCAGGGATTAGCGGCTCCGAACCGAATAGACGCCGATCCCTGTCATGACAGCGGCAATCACCAAATAACCCGAAATCCACAGCAGTTGGATTGAGAAATCTACCCCGTAGTCGATTAGAACACCTGTCAGAGCGGGGCCTATAGCAGAACCCAAAACCAAGGTTGAAGTCGCAACTGCCTTGATCCCACCCAGATGGCCGGTTCCGTACATTTCAGCCCAAAAAGCAGAGGGCAGCGTAGAGATCGCGCCGACAGAGACGCCGATCAGCGTCATGCTGACAGCTGCATCGGCAATTGAGTTTGCAAAGCCCATGAGCAGAAACCCGATCACCAATGGCAAAAGCGACCAAGAAATAAGCCTCCTGGCCCCAACCCGGTCAATCAACCACCCGGTTAACGCGAGGCTAACGACAGCGACTCCGGTATAAAGCGGAAAGAGGGCGACAAACCCGACATGGCTCCATCCCTTTACCTCGGCCAAATGTACCTGTTGGAAGAAAAGCGCGGTCACAAAAGCTGACGGACCTAAGACCGCAGGAAGCACAAGCCAGAACAACTTATCCTTCAACATGTCGGTACGCGTCCAATGCCGCCCAGACATGCCGTACGCCTCATCCTCTGTGCGGTGAGACCTTGGCGTCCGCTCTTTGCGCAGCAGCCGAACCATGATTGGCAGCATCGCAATCACAAAGACGCCGCTGACAAGCCACAACAAGCGCCAGTCAATCAGTGTATTCATAAAGACAAACAGGATCGGTAAAACCGCCTCACCGGCTGAGAACCCAAGCGTTGCAACCGCCAGCGCACGGCCCCGCATCGCCACGAACCAACGAGCCATTGCAACCTTTGCGATATGGCTCAGCATCCCCTGCCCGCACAGACGCAACGCAAAGATCAAAACGGGCAACATTCCCAGCCACGGGTTTACAGCCATGAAAATACAAGCGACCGCCAACCCAACCAGAGAATAAATGCCCAGCTGGCGGACCCGAATACGATCTGTCAGCGCACCGGCCCAAAGCATGATGACTGCAGAAACCGCTGTACCTAGGCTATAGATTAGACCCCATTGCCCATCGGTTAGGTTGTAATAATCCATGATGTCGGCGGCGAAGATCGAGATGAAGAATGTTTGACCAAAGGACGACGTGAACGTCAAAAGTGCGCCGGCGATAAGAAACGCCGAATTTTCGCGCACAAACGTCAGAAATGGCCAGCTCATGTCTTGGATGACCTTTTTTGTTTATTCGCCCACCCGGACGCTGCCCTACCTAGGCAATGGTGACAAGATAACTTGGGATAAGTTGCGGACCGTGAGAGCGGTTCCCTGAAAAAGACCAATCCGAGAGCTGGACCCGGTTTGAAGTGCATCATCGACTTCTGTCAGTTGACTCAGAACCTGTATCATGGCGGGGGACGTGACGCTGGTAGAATGGCCTAACCTGTCGCCCGCTCCGCCACTAAACTCAGTGATATCCACCAGCGCTATTTCAAGATCTGCGACATCTTCAAGAGTCCCGATATTGCCCAAACGTTGATTCTGGCCGCTTATTCGGGACGATAAACGTAAGACCCGATCACGTTGGGAAACGAAGATCACAAAGGGTTGCGGCAATGGATTAATCCGCAGGGCTTGTGATCGGAAGACTTCAATATCGATATCTGGTGACATCAAGATCACGCCACCCAACCGGTCCAACCTGTTGCTGTCCGGACCGATGGCGATGGATCGCAGCGCCTCCATCAAAAGTTGTCCACCCATCGAGTGGGCGACCAGCACAACATTGTCGGCACCCGCTTGAAAGACTTGGTCGAGCAGACTTTCCAGCCCGTCTCGTGCAAACAAGATACTGTCGCGGTCATAGACATACCCCAAAGGGTGGCCTGCTGATGGCCATGCGTAATGGACAGCTACGCCCGGAATGTTCAGGTCGGATCGAATTTGCGCTGTTCTCAAAACGCTTTCGGCAAACGTGTTGTTATAGCCATGAACAAACACAAGGACTTCTCTGGATCCCCTCAGGCGCTGTGCCAATATTTCTGATAAACCATCTCGAAAACCCGCAGCCCCCTCAAAGTTTTCCACGGCAGTGAAAAGGAAGTGTTGTGACGGATCAGGGTTGCTGGCTGAGAACTCGATTTCGCCAGGGTTGCGATCTGGCGGGATCGAAACGTCGAGACGGGCAAAATTCATTTGCTCGACGCGCGCATCGGTGAACTGACCTTGGTCAAATACCCGGGTTGTGCCAACAAAAACAGGCTCAATCATTGTACCCATGACGGGGTCATCGAATAAGACAAGCTCCGCCCTCGGCGCACACGCCGAAAGGACCGCAAAAGATAAAAAAATCAACAAATGCCGCACAAGAAAACCTGCTGAAACAAAAAGCTCTCTGAGCTTTATAAGACGTAACGAGCTAAGTCCGCTGATTTCATCAAATGGCCAAGATTATCTGCCACAAACTGCGCATTCACCACAACTTCTAGTCCAGATCTGTCTGGCGCGTTAAAGCTGAGCTCCTCAAAAACACGCTCCATCACAGTGTAGAGACGCCGTGCGCCGATGTTTTCGACCGACTGGTTCACTTCGGCTGCGATTTGCGCAAGGGCAGCGATCCCATCCTCGGTGAAGGAAACGGCCACTCCTTCAGTTCCCATAAGCGCGGTATATTGCCGTGTCAGGGCATTTTCGGTTTCGGTCAGGATGCGCACAAAATCGCCTTCGGTTAGTGCGCGAAGTTCAACGCGAATCGGCAGTCGACCCTGCAATTCAGGCAGCAAGTCGGATGGTTTTGCGATGTGGAAGGCCCCTGATGCGATAAACAGGATGTGGTCGGTTTTAACCGCCCCATATTTCGTCGAGACCGTGGTCCCCTCAATCAACGGCAGCAGATCACGTTGGACGCCTTCACGTGAGACATCTGCACCGCGCGCGTCTGACCTTGCACAAACCTTGTCGATCTCGTCGATGAAAACGATGCCACTGGTCTCGACGGCGCGAATTGCTTCTCGGGTCACTGTATCGGAGTCCAACAACTTGTCTGCTTCTTCGTCGACCAAGAGCTCATAGCTGCTGGCCACAGTCATCTTGCGTTTCACAGTCCGCCCGCCAAAGGCCTTTCCAAAGATGTCCCCTAAATTCATCATGCCGCCCGCACCCATCCCGCCAGGCTGTCCGGGGATTTCAAAGTTGGGCGTAGGGCCTGATGTGTCTGGGACGTCCAGCTCAATAATTTTGTCGTCCATTTCACCAGATCGCAGCTTGCGACGAAACATTTCGCGGGTCTGTTCGCGGGCATCCGTTCCGGCAAGCGCCTCGATGACGCGAGTTTCTGCCGCTTCAAGGGCGAGGTTTTTTACGTCTTCACGCATGTATTCGCGTACTGAAATTTGGGCGCTGTCCACCAAGTCACGGATGATTTGCTCGACATCACGCCCGACATAGCCAACTTCGGTAAACTTCGTGGCTTCAACCTTGATGAACGGTGCCCGAGCCAGTTTCGCCAAACGGCGGCTGATCTCAGTTTTCCCAACACCTGTGGGTCCGATCATCAGGATGTTTTTTGGATAAACCTCATCGCGCAGATCGTCGCCCAACTGATTGCGCCGCCAACGGTTTCGCAGTGCCACTGCCACGGCCCGCTTTGCGTCGTTCTGTCCAATAATGAATCGGTCTAATTCAGACACGATTTCACGGGGCGTCAGGTCAGTCATCAGGATGTACTTTCATTAGACATAAGAGCCCAAGGAGGCAGGCGGTCTTTGCCGGGAAAATCTGGAAGCTGTTTCATCAGGGCTCCACGAAGAACCTCCCAATAGGCGCCAAGCAGAACAAGGCCCAACCCCAGCAAAAGAATGGCCACAAATGCGCCGCCCTCCATCACCGTCAGCGAAAGGGCAACAACATAACCAACGCCAGATACCAGAAAAGAACGCCGATCAATGATCACCGCAAAAAGTGCCATCAGTGAGATAAACAGAATCAAGACGATTTGTGCGGTAATGCTTTGGGCTTGGAACAGGGTCAACGCCACGGTGTTTACAATCGCAGGGGCTGCAACGACATGCAGCCAAAACCCGCTGGCAGATCGACGGGTGATCCTGTGCGGATCGCTCATATCAAACCGCAACGCGATGATCAGACCGACGATGCCCAAGCCGATCGTCAGAATGGCAAACGGACCGTCCGCTGTCAGCAAGAACAAATCCTGAAAATTTGGATCAGTAGCGCCGTTAAGCGAGAAGAGGGCAAAACAGGTTGCGAAGACACCTAGGGCCAACAGCGCGATAGAAAATGGCACTCTGAAGATCACGTAGTAGACACCCAAGAACAGGGTCGCGATCGCTGCCGCAAGGGCCTGTGTCAGCACGCTGCTGGTACCTAAAATGAACCCAAGTCCAGCACCAAACTGCAGCGCGCCCAATCCAAACATGATCGACAATGCAATTGAGGGTGCAACCATACGGCGTCGAATTGTAAAATACCGTGCCAAAATTCCCGTCGCTAACATCGAGATCAGCCCGAAAATGCTGAATGACCATTGCTGATCAACCGAACTGAAGATCGATACGCCGGTTATGCCGAGCCAACCCGCATAAAGGACGACGAGGCCGACAACGATGAAGATCTCATTGAACCCGCGAAACAGTTCAAATGGCTCATCCAGTCCGGTCATGTGCTCGCGTGTCCCGCGTCTTGCGTCTGACAGCGCCAGCAGCGATGCGGCCTGCGCCTCAGAAATCATGCCTGCGCCAACGGCGGCGCGAACATCATCGCGGTTAATATCGCTCATGATTTATTCCTGGTGATCCGTTCAACCGTTAAGTTGCCGTTGGTATAGACGCAGATCTCAGCGGCGATCTGCATTGCTTGGCGTGCGACCGCCTCAGCATCCTTGTCAGTGTCGATCAGGGCGCGTGCGGCAGCCAAGGCAAAGTTCCCGCCTGAACCGATCGCGGCGATCCCATGCTCAGGCTCTAGGACATCGCCGGCACCGGTAATTATAAAGAGCACCTCACCATCGGTGACGATCAACATCGCCTCTAATTTTTGCAGGTACTTATCGGTCCGCCAATCTTTGGCCAATTCAACACTGGCGCGCGCTAATTGTCCTGGGGTCGCCTCAAGCTTGGCTTCCAAGCGCTCTAGCAGGGTAAACGCATCGGCCGTCGATCCGGCAAACCCCGCGACAACATCGTATCCACCCGGCGAAAGTCGTCGTACTTTCTTGGCAGTGCCTTTGATGACGGTCTGGCCCAAACTAACCTGACCGTCGCCAGCGATGACAACTTCGCCGCCCTTTCGGACGCCGATGATTGTAGTTCCGTGCCAGCCGGGGAAATCTGATGTGCTCATGCCGTCTCCTTCTTGCCGATATATGGACGGGAGATGGGCATCGAACAAGGTCTAGCCGGGCAATTGGCTCTGACAGGGTGCGCGTAGTGCAAGTATTGGCGGGATGCCACTGTTGGCAAATTTGATCTGATTTAATGCCTCGTAAGCGCTTTTAGTCATTCAACCACCGAACTTCGCCTGAACGCCAAAGCGTTTTTAAAGCCGCCTCTCAGGCATGGGTTGAACATCCCCAAAGATTTTCGCGGAATGGTCACTGAGATAAATCTTCAGCCATGGCGTATAAATTGTGGGGTCCCGTTGGATTTCAGCCAGCAGATCGGTCAGGGACATCCAAGCGGTATCCATCACTTCGGCTGGGTTTGCGACAGGCTCTAACTCAGGTCCGGCGTTCCCCACGAAGATATCGGCAACTTCATGTTCGATCAGGCCGTTCCCGACCACGGCGCGGTATTCGACGCGCTCGCGAAATGTCAGCGGCAGACCGGGGATCCCCAACTCCTCCTCTAGACGCCGCTCAGCGCATGTGAGGGGCTGTTCATCCCAATACGGATGGGTACAGCAGGTGTTCGCCCAAAGTCCGGGCGTATGATACTTTGAGAGCGCGCGTTGCTGCAGCAAGATCCTATCGCCCCGCATCACAAAGATTGAAACCGCTTTATGTCGAAGGCCTTTTTTATGGACTTCCAGTTTTTCAACAGGGGTCAGTGTGCCCTCAACCCATGCTGGGATCATCGTATTCATGCTTGGACAGACGGGATAATGCGGGTCAAACACGCTAATCCATTGGTGGCGCGTATTTGACCCTCCATTGGGCGTGCGCGCCGCTCGTCCGATTTGTAATACGCGACTTGCATGGCACCCAACACTCTGAAACCTGTCTCATGATGTTTCATAACGAGTTTGCGCGCAAGCTGCAGACCCCTGAAACTATATGAAGAAAGGGACGCTGTTGCCGCAATGTGGCTTTCGGCCTAGTCGATTTCGTAGGACCGCATAAAAAGTTGGGCTCTGGTCACGGCAGCATTATCTATAGAAGCGGAAGTCGTGAGAAGGGACCTTTTAAATGAGTCGAATTTTGAATCTGGCAGCCGTTGTGAGCGTGGCGTTTGCGCCTTTGGCCTTGGCGGACTCGCATGCAACTGCGGCGGCGGACGGTGTTGAAGTCATTGAGGCTGTAGTTGCACCGACAGGCGACGTCGCTGCAGGTGAATCCGCATTCCGGCAGTGCATCGCATGTCACGTCGTGACGAATGCCGAGGGTGAGGTCTTGGCCGGGCGTCGAGCGCAGACCGGACCGAACCTTTACGAAGTTTCGATGCGTACTGCAGGATCTGTTGAAGGCTACCGTTACTCTTCCGCGTTAACCGAAGCAGGCGAAGCTGGCCTGATTTGGGATGAGGCGAATTTCGTAGCGTATGTTCAGGACCCGACGGGTTTTCTGCGTGAATATCTAGATGATAATGGCGCGCGCAGCGCCATGAGCTATCGGGTACGCAGCGAAGATGACGCTGCAAACCTCTACGCATATCTGGTGTCTTTAGAGCCAGCGGCAGAGTAGTGGTCTGATTAGTACATTAAGAGAGGCGGTCCTTTCTGGCCGCCTTTTTTTCGACCAACTAAGCGTGCCTGCAAATCAGTGATTGTGGCTCTGAACTGACTCGACCGGCGTTCTGCTCATTCGGCTAAATCCAAAACCTGCCACCGCCAATAAAAAAGCGCCCGTTGGGGCGCTTTCTTTTTGGTCTTATCGAGCGAGGATTAACTGAGCGAACGCTCAATCTCTTCGCGCTCGAAGATCTCAATGACATCGCCCGCGCGTACGTCGTCATAGTTATCAAATGCCATACCGCATTCCTGCCCAGACTGAACCTCAGCCACTTCATCCTTGAAGCGTTTGAGTGTTTTGAGTGTTCCTTCGTGAACAACAACATTGTCACGTAGCAAGCGAACACCTGCTGAGCGGCGTGCGATGCCTTCGGTAACCAGACAGCCTGCAACTTTGCCAACCTTAGTAACCTTGAAGACATCCTTGATTTGCGCGTAACCGATGAAGTTTTCGCGAACTTCAGCAGACAACAAACCAGAGGCGGCGGCTTTCACATCATCAACCAAGTCGTAGATGACCGAATAATACCGGATTTCGACGCCTTTTTGGTTCGCAGCATTCCGAGCGGGCGTGTTTGCCCGAACATTGAAGCCGATAACAGGTGCCCCAGATGCTTCGGCTAGACTGATATCAGACTCAGTGATTGCGCCTACACCAGAGTGTAGAACCCGAACGCGGACCTCATCATTGCCGATTTTCTCCATCGCCTGAACGATTGCCTCGGCTGAGCCCTGAACATCGGCTTTCACCAGAATTGGCAGCTCAGACATGGTTTGATCCGCCTTGGCTTTTGCCAGCAACTGATCAAGTGTCGTCGCGGCTCCCGCTGTGGCGCGTTTCTCTTTAGCGGCGTTCTCGCGGTATTCTGCGATCTCACGCGCCTGCGCCTCAGTCTCGACAACGTTCAGAACGTCGCCAGCCTCAGGAGTGCCGTTCAGGCCAAGGACCTCAACAGGAACCGAAGGCGCGGCTTCTTTGATGCGCTCGCCCTTGTCGTTGATCAACGCGCGAACCTTGCCCCACTGCTCACCGACAACGAAGATATCGCCTTGTCGCAATGTGCCGTTTTGCACCAGAACCGTGGCAACAGGTCCACGACCTACGTCCAACTGTGCCTCAATCACGGCGCCGGTTGCGGCACGATTAGGATTGGCTTTCAGTTCAAGGATCTCAGACTGAAGGGCAATCGCCTCCAGTAATTCGGGAAGACCCTGACCGGTAATCGCCGAAACCTCAACGTCCTGAACATCGCCTGAGAATCTCTCAACAACGACTTCATGGCGAAGTAGTTCAGTGCGCACTCTTTCAACATCGGCACTGGGCCGGTCGATTTTGTTGATGGCCACGATCATTGGAACTTTCGCGGCCTTGGCGTGGTTAATCGCCTCAATCGTCTGTGGCATCACCGCATCGTCAGCAGCAACAACCAAGATCACGATGTCGGTGACTTGCGCCCCGCGTGACCGCATTGAGGTGAATGCTGCGTGGCCTGGAGTGTCTAAGAAGGTCAGCGCATTGCCGCTTTCGGTTGTCACCTGATAAGCACCAATATGCTGGGTGATCCCGCCAGCTTCGCCAGCGACGACTTTTGCCTTACGGATCGCGTCCAACAATGACGTTTTGCCGTGGTCGACGTGACCCATGACAGTAATCACAGGTGGGCGTGGCCTTAGATCAGCCTCGTCGTCTTTGACCTGAACAATCACATCTTCAACGTCGGAGTCAGAAACGCGAACGATCTTATGACCAAACTCTTCGACGATCAATTCAGCTGTATCCGCATCGATTGGCTGGTTTTGTGTGACCATTAGTCCGTTCTGCATCAGCGCTTTAACCACATCGGCGACGCGCTCGGCCATCCGATTGGCCAGTTCTGACACAATGATGCTTTCAGGGACTTGGACGTCACGCACAATCTTTTCACGATCAACAAGGCCGCCCATTGCCTTTTGGCGCTGACGTTCTTGTTTTCGTTTCATCGCGGCCATGGAGCGTTGCCGTCCACCTTCGCCGCCGGTTAGCGCCTGGCTAACTGTCAGCTTGCCGGACCGACGTCCGTCATCGCGTTCTGCCTTTGCAGTCCGCTCCCGCTTTTCGTCACGCTCTTTGTCACGGCGTGCCAGCGTTGTGGAAAGTGCCGTTTTGTTTGCGGGACCGCGCGAGTCGGGTCCCCCTTGCGTGGCTTGGGGCGCGGATGCTGCAGGCGTGGCCGCAGCGGCGGCGGGCGCCTCTGGTGGAGCGTTGCGGCGCGCTTCTTCTTCTTCGAGGCGGAGCTTGTCTTCTTCTGCCTTGGCTTTCAGCGCATCTACGCGCTCACGCTCAGCGCGATCCTTGGCTTCAATCTCAGCTTTACGGCGCGTGCGCTCTTCATCACGCTCACGTTCATCGCGAATGCGGCGTTCAGCATCTTCGACTTCGCGCGCCTTTGCATTTTGCAGAGCCCGAAGACGACGATCCATCTCGGAGTCTGAAACGCTTTTTGCACGGGTTCCACCCTCAGCCTGTGCGGCTGCGGCTGTGCCAGCCTTGGGAACCATTACACGTTTGCGCTTTGTTTCCACGACAACACTTTTGGTGCGCCCACGCGAGAAGCTTTGATTTACTCGCCCGCTACGTGCTCCACCTAAAAGGCCCAGAGTTTTCTTTCCGTCTTGATCGCTCATGCGTTCTTCGTATCCTTCTCGGTGATCAAATCACCTTCTGTCTGCCGGACGCCGTCTAGCTTTGCGGCATCCTCTACAACACGTGTCGTGAGTCCACCAGCGCTGAGCGCGCCATGTATCACACTTTGGCGTCCGAATGCCAAACCCAATTCCTGTGCACTCAGTCCTCCGATGAAAAGTCCGGAGTGGCCTGGTCTGCGCAGTTTCGTCTTGCCGCGGGTGGAACCGTCGAGGGCCTGCATCAGAACTTCGGCCTTTCCTGTATCCATCCAACCCTTCACGGCTTCGTAGCCTGCGACTGCATTTCCGCCTTTACGGGCTAACGAAATCAGATCAATCACGCGGCGCAATAATGCTTCTTCCACGAATTTGACCAAATCGTCAGGTACGGTCACCGGCGTTTTGGCCGACCGAGAGAACAATCGCTTGCTCACGACTAATTCCAATGCCGCGCGGTCGGCCGAGACCCACATTCCGCGCCCGGGTAGGCGTTCCAAAATATCGGGAACTGCCTGACCTTCTGGGCCGATTACAAACCGGATCAGGCCAGCCTTGGGTTGGCTTTCGCCTGTCGCGATGCAGCGGCGCTCCGCTTCATCGTCTGTCTTTGTTCGACCACCGCGGCTCAAGGCCATATCCCGAAGCCTGAAATCAGGCCTCGGCCTCCTCGGCTTTTTCAGCGGCTGTTGCCGCTTCGGCTGCTGCCTTGGCTTCTAACTCTTCGATGGTGACCCATCCCAGCTGGACGCGGGCCGTCATGACCATATTCTGTGCTTCTTCCAAGCTAACTTCAAATTTCTCCAATACGCCGTCATCTTTGGACCGCTGACCACCAACTGTTGTCCATCCACCGGCAAGTTCCCAATCGGCGCAGGTGGCGAAGTCTTCGAGAGTCTTCACGTCATCCTCGGCCAAGGCCACCAGCATCTGGGGCGTCAGGCCGTCAAAATCAATGAGGCTTTGTTCGACACCCAGCTCTTTCGCATGCTCTAGAGCCTTTTTATTTTGCTCTTCCAGATGATCGCGGGCACGGGCCTGCAGTTCCTGTGCGGTTCCGGCATCGACACCGTCGATGACGAGCAACTCATCCTGCTCAACAAACGCAACTTCCTCTAATGAGGTAAAGCCTTCGGAAACCAGCAATTGGGCGAAAAACTCGTCCAGATCCAAGGCGTCCATAAAGACTTTGGTGCGCTCGGCAAATTCTGCCTGGCGACGGGTGCTTTCTTCTTCCTCGGTCAGGATGTCGATATCCAAACCGGTCAGCATGCTGGCCAGACGCACGTTTTGACCACGGCGGCCGATGGCAAGGCTCAGCTGATCGTTTGGTACGACAACCTCGATGCGCTCTGCCTCTTCGTCCAGAACAACCTTGGTCACCTCAGCAGGCTGAAGCGCGTTCACCAAGAAGGTTGGCGCATCCTCATTCCATGGAATTATGTCGATCTTTTCGCCCTGAAGCTCATTCACGACCGCCTGAACGCGACTGCCGCGCATACCGACGCATGCACCGACCGGATCGATGGAGCTGTCATGCGAGATAACAGCGATTTTGGCACGACTGCCAGGATCCCGAGCGACGGCCTTGATCTCGATGATACCGTCATAGATTTCTGGAACTTCCATCTTGAACAGTTCTGCCATGAATTCTGGCGCCGTCCGGCTCAGGAAGATCTGTGGGCCACGCTGCTCGCGGCGCACGTCTTTGATATAGACGCGGATCCGATCATTCGGGCGATAGCTTTCGCGGCCGATTTTTTCATTGCGGCGCAAGACAGCCTCACCCCGACCGATGTCGACGATGACGTTTCCGTACTCTTCACGCTTGACCACACCATTGATAATGGTTCCAGCGCGATCCTTAAATTCTTCGTACTGGCGATCCCGCTCGGCTTCGCGAACCTTTTGTAAGATAACCTGTTTGGCTGATTGTGCGGCGATCCGGCCCATTTCGACGGGGGGCACTTCTTCGATGATTTCGTCGCCTGCAACTGCGCCGGCCACGTAGGGCTGGGCGTCGGCAACTGTCATCTCAATGAAGTGGTTCTCGATCTCATCAACGACCGCGCGTACACGTGTGAACGTGGCTTTACCGGTTTTGCGGTCGATATGAACACGAATGTCCAGCTCTGTGCCGTAGCGCGACTTGGCGGCACGCGCGAGGCTTTCTTCCATCGCCTCGACGACCAGATTGGGGTCAATCATCTTTTCGCGGGCAACGGCCTCGGCGGTTTGCAAAAGCTCTAGCTGGTTTGCACTGGTAATAGCCATATCTCAGTCCTCCGCCGTATCGGCTTCGTCGGTTTCAATCTCGTCGAATTGGTCTTCATCCTCGATGCTGGTGGCCTTGCGCTGGCGCAGCATTTCGGAAATCAGTTCATCACTTAGCAACAGTTTCGCGTCACTTAGCCATTCAAATTTAAGTCCGATCGTGCCTTCCTCAATAGTCAGCAGGATCTCGTCACCCTCAGTTCCGGCCAAAAACCCCCGGAAGCGACGGCGACCTTCAATCAACTCTGTTGTCTCGATCTTGGCTTCATAGCCTTCCCAGGCCTCAAAGTCTTTCATCCGGGTCAGTGGACGGTCGATCCCAGGTGAGGAAACTTCCAGCGTATACTGGTCTTCCAATGGATCTTCGACGTCCAACGTCGCACTAACTGCGGTCGAAATCTTCGCACATTCGTCTACTGCAATGCCGCCACCCGGCCGCTCAGCCATGATTTGTAGCGTTTTGTATTCACCACTCATTAAACGGATTCGCACCAGCTCAAACCCCAACGCCTCAATAACGGGGGTTAGAATTTCAGCCATGCGACGGTCGGTAGATGATTTAGCGATAAGATCTGACATTGTTCCAAGCACAAAAAAACGGGCGCGCGGCCCGTTGATGTTTCCCGGTGGTGCATCGGGTTTGGAAGCCGACACGCCGCTATTGAGGGATCTATAGGGGGAATCGTCTGCGGACGCAAGTGAACGTTCGTATCAACCGCACAAATGCGCCCGACGCCACTCGTGGTCGGGTTTGGGAGTTTTCGCGCCGACGCTTGTGGATGGTCTAATCGGAATCGCATCTGCGTTCTCCATTGCAACGGCGTAGAGTTTCGCACAGGCTTTGCGCAACGCAACGCAAGTCACGAGAGAGGGAGAACTCATGCGCACACGTGCAGCCGTCGCCACCCAAGCTGGAAAGCCGCTGGAGATCATGGACGTGAACCTGGATGGCCCTCGGGCTGGTGAGGTTCTGGTAGAGATCAAGGCTACCGGAATTTGCCATACGGACGAATTCACACTGTCTGGTGCAGATCCTGAAGGGCTGTTCCCCGCCATTCTTGGCCATGAGGGTGCTGGCGTGGTTGTTGACGTAGGTCCAGGTGTTACCAGCCTGAAAAAGGGCGATCATGTGATCCCACTTTACACGCCTGAATGCCGCACGTGTGACTATTGCCTCAACCCGAAAACCAACCTTTGCCAGTCGATCCGTACGACGCAAGGTGCCGGACTGATGCCCGATGGAACCTCACGATTCTCAACCCTCGATGGCGATCCGATCCTGCATTACATGGGCTGTTCAACATTTTCAAACCACACGGTCCTGCCCGAAATTGCGCTGGCCAAAGTTCGTAAGGACGCGCCGTTTGACAAGATTTGCTACATTGGCTGCGGTGTGACGACTGGCATTGGCGCGGTGATCAACACAGCTAAGGTCGAAATTGGGTCGCGCGCGATCGTCTTTGGATTGGGCGGCATCGGCTTAAACGTTATTCAGGGTTTGCGTCTTGCTGGGGCCGATCAGATCGTAGGCGTTGATATCAACCCTGATAAGATCCCGATGGCCACGCGGTTCGGCATGACTGATTTCGTCAACCCAATGGAAGTTGAGGGCGATTTGGTGCCCTATCTGGTGAACCTGACAAAGGGCGGCGCGGATTACACGTTCGACGCGACTGGCAATGTCAGCGTTATGCGGACTGCGTTGGAATGTGCCCATAAAGGCTGGGGTGAAAGCATTATTATTGGGGTGGCCCCAGCAGGTGCGGAAATTAGCACTCGCCCATTTCAGCTGGTCACAGGTCGCACTTGGCGCGGCACAGCATTTGGTGGCGCACGCGGTCGGACCGATGTCCCCAAAATTGTCGATTGGTACATGGATGGAAAAATCGAAATCGATCCGATGATCACTCACACATTAAGTCTAGAGAACATCAATACTGGGTTTGACCTGATGCATGCTGGTGAATCCATTCGGTCCGTCGTTGTCTACTAAGCTGACGATCAGACCCTATTGTGAAGCAGATCAGCAGTCTCTTTGGCAAATTCTGGAGCCTGTTTTTCGCGCAGGGGACACCTATACAGTGTCCCCTGATATCTCAAAAGAGTGCGCGATAGACTATTGGACGATAGGAAAGACCGCGGTCTTTGTTGTTCAAGATCCTATGGGCGAGTTGCTCGGAACCTATTTTCTGAAGGCCAATCAGGGGGGCGGTGGGGCCCATGTTTGCAACTGTGGGTTTGTTACAGCCGCTCCGGTCAGTGGAAAAGGGATCGCCCGGCTGATGCTGACCCACGCGCTTTCAACAGCAACAGACGCTGGATATCGGGCGATGCAATTCAACTTTGTCGTCGCCGGTAATACCAGAGCCATCGCGACATGGGAGCGGGCCGGTTTTGAGGCCGTCGGCCGGTTGCCGGACGCATTTAAGCACCCAACCGATGGCTTTGTTGATGCATTGGTGATGTATAAATCGCTGGCCGTGCCCGACTGACAGTCAGGTCGTGACATCTTTGCGCTGATACCGTGCGAGAAACGTTTTGACGGCCTCGTTGGCGATGAAATCAATTTCGACGTCAGACGGAAAAGCAACGATACCAAACAGTCGCTTCAGCATCAGATCAGTCCGGCAAAGTTGTGCAAACTGATCGGCGGCAAGGTAGGTATCCTCAATATCGAGGAATTCTTGTGCCTTCGGGCTGTCCAGATAGGCTGCGATGCGCCGCCCTGCATTCTTTGGGCCGCTCTCATAAAAGGCCTGACCCAGGGCCGGAAATCGAACGGCCTCTGCGACGCAGACCCGAAAAATTTGCTGACCAAAGTCTGACAGCAGGAACCGTAAAAATGACTCTGCTATATTTAGCAGAGCTTCAGGAACAGGTTTTTGATCAAACTCAACACCCATCTGATGACTTGCCTGTAGTGAACATTCGGTTTGCAGAACCGCCAGGAAGAGATGCTGCTTGTCTGGAAAATAGCTATAAAGTGTTGCCTTAGAAACGCCGGCGTCTCGCGCAATCACATCAACGCTTGCGCCTTCATACCCTTCGCGCATGAAGACATCGCGTGCGCCCGCGATGACTTGATCAAATTTTCGACCCTTCTTTATCTGTATTTCTGCATTCATACGCGCCCCCAGTCCATGCAAGCATATAGACCAATCGGTTCAGTTTGGGCAAGCCATCTGGCTATGCTCCCCAAGAGACAAAAAGTAAGCTAAATGGCTGACCCCAGAGACTGAGCCTTGCTTGTGCTTGAACTGTGATGAGTTCTGGGAATGCTGCCTCCGATGCATTATGCCCCAAAAACGCTCTGTGGGTGACTTCCACGATGGTTAATTCGCCGAACCGTTTCGCTTGCAAACTGATATTTAATTGCTTCTCTGGACAGAGGATCAGAAACAAAATACGCCATTAAAAATGGTCGAAATTTTCCTCAAGACCCTGCCCTTTTTTCTGTTGATCGGCCTTGGATACCAAGCTTGCCGTAGCGGTTTCTTTAGTGAGGACGCAGCCGCCTACCTTACCAAGTTTGTCTTCTACTTTGCGCTTTCGGCCATGCTGTTCGGTTTTTCGGCCAACCTTAACCTGTCAGCAATATTTGATTGGTGGTTTGTGGCTGCTTATCTGTCTGGCAGCTGCGTTGTTTATCTGTTGGCAACTGCAGTTGCATTGTTTCGCAGGCTAAAAATTGAGGAGGCAGCGATTGAGGCGCAATGCGCCGTTATCGGCAACGTTGGGTTCTTGGGGGTTCCAATGCTGATCGTTCTGATGGGTGAGGAAGCCGCCGGTCCGATCTTGATGGTCTTAGCGCTTGATCTGATGGTTTTCTCTAGCCTTATCGTGATTTTGATTACTGGTTCACGAGACGGCCGGTTTTCAGTGGGCGTTTTCAAGACGGTTGGTATTGGCCTCTTGAAGAACCCGATGATTGTATCGATTTCGCTTGGGCTGATCTGGTCTGCTGCGTCGCTTCCGGTTCCGACGCCAATAAATGAATTTCTGTCGATCCTTGGGGCTGCCGCAACGCCCGGCGCCCTATTTGCCATCGGCGCATCATTGGCCAGCAAATCGGCTGAACGGTTGTCCGTTGCGGGTTGGCTGACCTTTTGCAAACTTGTATTGCACCCGATGGCAGTGGCGTTTGCCGCATTGGTCTTATTCCCGGTTCCGCCATTTGAGGCATCGGTCATGATCGCTGCTGCAGCCCTGCCTGTTGCTGGAAATGTCTATATTTTAGCACAGCACTACGGCGTCGCACCGCAGCGGGTGTCAGCTTCAATCTTGATCTCTACGGCGCTTAGTATCTTGACCGTTTCACTGGTGATTGCCTGGGTTAGCGGACTGCCTGGATAGAACCGCTTGCCGCGAACATGCTTGCCGGGCTACGGCTGGGTGACCGGATGGAGGGTAAATCGATGGAAACACTGTCAGAGAATCGATGTTTTGGTGGGACCCAAGGGGTCTATAAACACGCGTCCTATGCAACTGGCACGGATATGACTTTTGGTCTTTTTTTGCCGCTAGAGGCCGTTGACGGCCCGGTCCCAATCCTGTGGTACTTGTCCGGCCTGACCTGCACCCATGAAAATGCCATGTCCAAGGCGGGTGCGCAATGTTGGGCGGCAGAACATGGTATTGCGCTGGTTTTTCCGGACACATCCCCGCGCGGCGATGGTGTTGCAGACGATGACGCCTATGATCTAGGGCAGGGCGCTGGCTTTTATGTCAACGCTACACAGGATCCGTGGGCGAAACATTTTCAGATGTGGGACTATGTGACCAAAGATTTGCCGAATGCGCTATTCTCGGATTTTCCCTTGGACCGTGACCGCCAAGGTATCACCGGACATTCGATGGGTGGGCATGGTGCTTTGACAATCGCGATGTCACTTCCCGATCGCTTCGCCTCAGTTTCGGCTTTTGCGCCGATCTGCAATCCGATGGCTTCGGACTGGGGCCAAAAGCAGCTGACCGCTTACTTGGGTGATGACCAATCTGCATGGGCTGCCCACGATGCGTCAGTCTTGATGCGCGACAAAGGCTTTGCGGGACCGGTCTTGATTGATACCGGAACGGCCGATCAATTCGGTGATTTACTAAAGACTGAGGCCTTGGCGACCGCGATTGCCAACCGCCGCCAGCACGCAACACTGCGCCTGCAACCGGGTTATGATCACAGCTATTTCTTTGTGTCGACGTTCATGGAGGACCATCTCGCCTTTCATGCGGATGCCCTTTACGGAGTGTAACGAATGCCTATTAAGGCCGTAGTTTTCGACATCGGAAATGTGCTGATCGAGTGGCAGCCCGAGCGTTTTTATGACCGCGTCATCGGGCAGGCACGCCGCAAACAGATGTTTGCAGCAGTCGATTTGCACGGCATGAATGATCGGATCGATCGGGGTGAACCCTTTCAGGAGGTGATCTACGCAGAGGCCCAGCGGATCCCGGAGTACCGCGATGAGATCCGGATGTGGCACGATAATTGGATCGAAATGGCCCAGCCCGAGATCCCTCAGTCTGTCCATCTGCTCCGCAGCCTTCGGTCTAAGGGCGTCGTGGTTTTCGCCCTGACAAATTTCGGCCTTGAAAGCTTTGCCTACGCGCAATCTCAGTATCCGTTCTTGCACGAATTTGATCATGCCTATGTCTCTGGCCACATGAAGGTGATCAAACCGGATCCGACGATTTATCAGATGGTTGAAAAGCACTCAGGGCTTGCTCCAGATACTTTGCTGTTCGCTGATGACCGTGAGGAAAATATTCATGCGGCTCAGGCACGGGGCTGGAAAGTGCATCATTTCACCGGACCCCAAGGCTGGGCCGATACATTGGTTGCCCATGGGCTATTGAGCCCGAAAGAAGCAGAATTATGAGTTTTGAAATCATTGGGCCAGAGGCTGAGGCATATCTCGATTGGATCTCCCTTATCGAAACGTTGGCTGCTGGGCACACGCTGCCCAAAGCAGAGATTGGCGATACCTTTTTGTACCGTGGCAAAGACACGCTTTTGTCGCGCGCGGCGTGGATCGACGGCATGGGTATTGCCGTAAAATCCGCGACGATCTTTCCGGGCAATTTGGATAAGGGAAAGCCTGCCATCAACGGTGCTGTTAACCTTTATTCCGATGGGGCCGGAACGCTTGAGGCCATCATTGATTTTCACCTTGTGACCAAGTGGAAGACTGCGGGCGACAGTTTGCTTGCAGCGTCCAGGTTGGCACGCAAAGACAGTGAGGTGATCCTGATTATTGGGGCAGGAACTGTTGCACACTCACTGCGCCAAGCCTATGGCGCGTTGTTCCCAAGGGCACGGTTTCAGATCTGGAATAGAACGGTTGAGCGGGCCGAGGCATTCGCGACCATGTACGATAACGTCGAGGTCATGCCCGATCTTGAGAGTGCAGTCCGCGGCGCTGATGTTATCACGTCGGCCACAATGTCATCAAAACCTATCTTGTTGGGTGACTGGCTGTCAGCGGGCCAGCATGTTGATCTGATCGGTGCCTATCGCCCTGATATGCGCGAAGCGGATGACCGTGCACTGACCCGTTCGCGGATCTTTGTTGATAGCCGGGACACCACGGTTGGGCATATCGGTGAGTTGAAGGACCCGTTGTCCCGTGGGGTGATCGACGCCGTCGATATCTGTGCAGATTACTATGACCTTGCCGACGGCCATTTCTGCCGGGTCGATGATACTGAGATTACCCTCTTCAAGAACGGTGGCGGCGCGCATATGGACCTGATGACCAGCCGCTATATTCTTGACGCTTGGCAGGCCCGATGATCTGGATCCTGTTGATCCTGACCACTGCGATTGGTGGCGCGTTTCTCATAGCCCGGACACAACGGATCCAGATTGCTGATGCCCGCAAGGGCGCTACAGGTGGGTTTTATCAACTGCGTGACGGCGTCACCCATGCAAACTGGCATGGGCCCATCGATGGGCCGATCGCTGTTTGCATCCATGGTCTGTCGACCTCATCTTATGTTTGGGGACCGCTGTTGCCGCATCTGACAGCACAGGGATACCGTGTTCTGACCTATGATCTGTTTGGTCGCGGCCTGTCTGACCGACCGCATGGCCCGCAAACGCGCGAATTCTTTTTGCGTCAATTGCGTGACCTTTTGGCAGCCAATAAGATTGAGGTGCCTGTGACCCTGATTGGTTATTCGATGGGTGGCTGCATCGCCTCGGCCCGCGCGGTAGAGGCCCCCGATCAAGTATCGCGGCTGATCTTATTGGCCCCTGCCGGTTTGGGCCTGACCTCGGACCGATTTACTAAATTCATCCAGACCTGGCCCATTTTGGGTGATTGGGTCGGTGAGGTTCTTGGGCCGCGAGTATACCGAATTCTCTGGGCACGCGCGCCGTCAGACGCACCCGAAGTTCAGGCCATTTTCAAACAGCTGAGAGGCGAGCTTGGCCGCGAAGGGTATCTGCAAGCGATCATCTCTAGTCTGCGAAACATGTTGATTGAGGACATGGACGAAGATCATATCCTGATCGCTAAATCTGGCCTTCCAGTTCTGGCCATCTGGGGCGGTAGCGATCCGATCATCCCACTGAAGGCTATTGGGCGTTTGTCAGAAATGAACCGCAACGCCATTCAGGTTCAACTGGCGGGTGCTGGACACGGATTGCCCTATACCCATACCGAGGCGGTTGCTGACGCAATTGAAAAGAACCTCTAGGCGGCCGCAACCCCGCGATCCCCCAAAGGTTTTTCATTAATTGGCAGATGCACGATGGCAGAGAACGCCCCGATTGCTACGCCAACCCACCAGACCAGCGTGTAGTCACCATATAGGTCATACAGCTTTCCGCCCAACCAGATCCCAAGGAAACTGCCCAATTGATGGCTGAAAAACACGATCCCATAAAGAGTTCCCATGTAGCGCATGCCGTAAATGTAGCCGACCAAACCACCGGTCAGTGGAACTGTGGCCAACCAAAGGCTGCCCATTGCGATAGAGAAGATAACGACTGACAGGGGCGTGATCGGCATCATGATGAAGATCGCCGATATCAAAGTGCGCCCTACATAGATGCCTGCCAACAAGTATTTCTTGGAATAGCGCTTGCCCAACCACGCGGCAGTGATTGTCCCCACAATATTTGCAAACCCGATCAAAGAGATCGCAACTGCTCCAAGGGCTGAGGTCGAGGTGATGCCAATATTGTAGAGGGCAGATCCGGGCGCGATCGGGCCGCAAAGCTCAGTCACGAAGGCTGGGAAATGTGACGTTATGAACCCAAGCTGGTAGCCGCAGGAAAAGAAGCCGACGAAAATTAGCGTAAAGCTTGGGTCGCGAAAGGCCTTCCCAAGGATTGAGCTTAGAGATTCTTCTAGATCCGCCTTACTGATTATGGGTGAAGATCGCAGCAACGGCAGCGCAAACAGGCTGGCCATGATTAGCCCGGCAAAGACAATGAACGTCCCTTGCCAAGGCATGACTAACATAAGGCCCTCGGCCAAAGGTGGGCCAAAGATTTGACCGATGGATCCAGACGCCGTTGCAATTCCAAGCGCGAGGGACCGGTTATCGTCGGATGCGGCGCGCCCAACGATTGCAATGATCAGGCCGAATCCGGTGCCCGCGATGCCAAAGCCGACCAATATCTCCAGAAATTGATGTTGGCCCGGTGTGATTGCGTAAGCCGAAAAGACCAGCCCCGCTGCATAAAATAAGGCGCCGACTACGATCGCGCGCCGGTCGCCAAACTTTTCTGCGACCGCACCAAAGATCGGCTGGCCTATCCCCCATGCGAGGTTCTGGATAGCAATCGCAAGACTGAATTCCGACCTCAGCCAGCCAAACTCATTGGCGATCGGGATCTGAAACACGCCAAAGCTGGATCGGATCGCGAAGCTAATAATAATGATGATGCACCCACCGATCAAAACTGGTGTGAACAACGATTGTTTTTGAACCATAAAACCTGCCTCCGCTTCTGGGACATTCGGAGATGTGCAATGCCATGTCAAATCAGAAGCTTTGAGGCGCTAGGCTGCGATTCTTTGTGGAACTCAGACCGAAATTCGCGTTACCAAGTGGGTCATGCCGCAGCCAATGCACGCCATCTACGACACTCGTGTGACCGAGGGGCTATTGCGGCCTGACCCGGCACAGCGTGCGATGCTATTGCAGCTTGAGGGCATCCGAACCCACCTCGAAACGCCACAAAAGAACGGATTTCGCAGTTTTTTTGCCAGTAAGTCAGAGCCTGCCCCCAAGGGTTTCTATATCTGGGGCGGGGTTGGGCGCGGTAAGTCAATGTTGATGGATTTGTTCTTTGCGCATGTCGGCATTGCTGAAAAACGAAGGGTGCATTTTCATGGATTCATGCAAGAGATTCAGGGCGCGCTGCATGAAGTGCGCAAAACCGGTGTGGATGATGCGATCAAACCGGTTGCTGATGCTGTAGCGTCCCAGACTAGATTGCTGTGTTTTGATGAGATGCAGATCACTGATATTGCCGATGCGATGATTGTTGGGCGCTTGTTTGAAAAGCTGTTCGACGCTGGTGTGATTATTGTCACGACTTCCAATCGACCACCAAAAGACCTTTATAAAGATGGGCTGAACCGGGTATTGTTCCTGCCGTTCATTGCCCAACTGGAAGAGAAGATGGAGGTTCGTGAACTGGTCTCTGAAACTGACTATCGGCAGGATAGACTGGCCGGAGAGAAGACCTATTTCTTCCCCCCGAATGCAGCGGCGCGCGCCAGCATTTCCGCTATTTGGCAAGAGCTTACTGGAGGTAAGTCCGAACCATTGGTGCTGAAAATCAAGGGCCGAGAGCTAAAAATTCCAACGTTCTGGGCAGGGGTTGCACGCGCCACGTTCTGGGAACTTTGTGGTAAGCCTTTGGGCCCCGCCGACTATTTAGCGCTGGTCGAAAAAGTAAAGTTGCTGATCCTTGAGGATGTGCCGCTGTTGAGCCGTGAAAATTTCAATGAAGCCAAGCGGTTCGTCACGCTGATTGACACGCTTTATGAAGCAGGAACCCAATTGATTATGTCAGCCGATGCTGAGCCGGAGCGGTTATATCTAGAGGGTGCGGGTAGCTTTGAATTTGAGCGCACAGCATCGCGTCTGCGCGAAATGCAAAGCGCCGATTGGAGCCGTTAGGCCCCAAAACTGGGCATACACATCCCATGCGTACGTTTGGCGAACAGCCTATGCCGGGTTGATCACAAATTTCCTACAACTACGTCAGAGATATTGACTTAAATCCATACCTGCCCAACGGTTAGTTTGGGAGGAACCGATCATGAGCCTTGAGGAAATATTCGCCACCCGTGCGTCGCGAATGAAAGCGTCAGAAATCCGAGAGCTGCTAAAGCTGTTGGACCAGCCCGACATCCTGTCCTTTGCTGGCGGTATTCCAGACCCGGACCTGTTTCCCAAGGTGGCGTTTCAAACTGCGATTTCAGAAATCTTAGGCTCGGCCAAAAGTGACGCAGCGCTGCAATATTCGATTAGTGAAGGCTACCCGCCGCTGCGCGACTGGATCGTGGGCGAAATGGCCAAAATCGGCATTCCTTGTGACCGTGCAAATATCTTGATCACTTCAGGCTCCCAGCAGGGGCTGGACTATTTGGGTAAGCTGTTCTTATCGCCGGGCGATACAGCCCTTGTCGGATGGCCGACCTATTTGGGCGCGCTGGGTGCATTCAACGCTTATGAGCCAAATTATGACCGGCTGGATCCGGGCAGCAACCGTTCCGCGCAAAGTTACCGTGATGTGGCGATAACGACAGGTGGTCAGGTCAAATTTGCTTATCTGTCGGTCGATTTCGCCAACCCCACCGGTGAAACGCTGGACTTGCGCGCCCGCAACACGGTTCTGGATCTGGCTGAGGAACTGGACATCGCGGTGATCGAAGACGCTGCTTATCAGTCGTTGCGTTACGACGGGCTGGCTGTACCGCCGATCCTGGCGCTGGAGATTGCCCGGCGTGGCAGCATTGAGGCGGCGCGGACGATTTATTGCGGTAGTTTCTCAAAAACTCTTGCGCCCGGATTGCGGGTTGGTTGGGTCTGTGCGGCGAAACCGGTGATCGCCCAGCTTGTATTGATGAAGCAGGCCGCGGACCTGCACTCGCCCTCGTTGAACCAGATGGCTATTGCCGAGGTTGCAGCTGGCGGATTTGACACCCACGTGGCGACAGTTCGCGCGGCGTACCGTGCGCGGCGTGATCAGATGCTGGACGCGTTGGCGCGCCATATGCCTGTTGGTGTTAGCTGGACGCGACCCGAGGGTGGCATGTTCATCTGGATGACCTTGCCGAAACATCTAAATGCCGCGGATCTTTTGGCGCAGTCCTTGGAAACATATCGCGTCGCCTTCGTTCCGGGCAGCGCATTTTATGCCGACGGGTCTGGCACAAACAGCCTGCGCCTTAGCTTTTCATTGGCGGATGGCCCGGTGATCGAAGAAGGCATGAAACGGCTGGGGCAATTGTTGCGGGCTGCAATCTGACGGCTGCGGCCTTGCCGTGATGGGGTCAGTTCCGTCAGGATAGCCAAAACTGACCGTGGGAGAGGTGTGATGCCCAAAGAGTTTCCGGAGTTGGATCTAGGCGTGTTCGAGGCTGCAACTCGCAAGGCGCGGGATGCACTTGAGGGGCAGGTTGATCAGATCTGCTGCGAAACTGGGTTTCTGGCAATTGTGGGTCACGGGGTCCCACCGGCGGTGATTGATGCAATCTGGGCCCAGACGACAACGTTCTTTGATCGGTTAATTGATGAGAAGTTCAAGGCGCACGCGCCTTATCCGGGTTACCTCTACAGTAGGTAGCCGGGATACCAAATATGCAATAAAGTTCAAGAATATAGCCTTGCAATGATGGCTGGCATTACTGGCCGGCTTTGGGACATTGCTGACCTCGTCGTGATGATTGACGAAAACGAGCCTGCATCGAAAAAGCGGGGCTCCCATAAGAAGAAAGCTGTTTAATTGCCAATTGGTTTCACCCTAGAGTGGGTCAAATTTTGATGTGTAATTTTAAGGGGTTCGTTGAGCAGAAATGGTAAAAGTGAGGCCGGTTATGGTAATATCCCCGAAGCTACCACACCGATCTATGATCGTTGCTATTGTACCCATCAGCCTGAGTGCGCCGAGATCTGATCAGCCTTATGTGGTCCGCCTGTCAAAGAACCACCATCCTAAAGAAAGTGATGATCTACCATGCTGAGCAAAATGCGACATGGTTTCGAACATTGGAACCTACAGGCTCGAAGGGTTTAAGTTAGACCGGCGCAGGGTGGTCCAATCCGCAGGCCAGTCCGGAGGATTTACGCGCCGTTAGGGTTGCGGTGCTACATTAGCTGGGTCTCCACAATTTCGCTGAGTAGCTACTTCTTAATTGATTTGATGGCGAGTGATCGCCAATTACCATAGCGTATCCCATCAATCTGGCTTTCAGACCTAGAGTACTAGGCAGGCTGCTCACTGGGCGATGACAAGCCTCGATTAGCCTAGGCTCCAGACTCATTGTTTCATAACCAAAACAACATGGTTGCAGCGAGGGCGATTGCAGACAGGAATACCTTTGGGCATCGGTCGTATCTGGTGGCGATCCGTCGCCAGTCTTTCAGGCGACCGAACATTATCTCGATGCGGTTGCGTCGT
>JBLHOS010000036.1:0-28577 GCA_047623825.1 Paracoccaceae bacterium
GCTCTGGCCATCGCGGCCACTGCCTATTGGCTTGGCAATCGATATTGGCAAGAAAGCCAAGGCGGCATTATCCTCGCCGATCTAAGCTTTTCGCATTGGATCATAGATTTATTCGTGCATCATTCGGACATGGCAATTCTGCCCGGCAATCTGGGCGGTTTTCCACTGCTCGGCTTTGGGCTGTGGAGCTTTGCATATTCGGTCTTCTTGACCGAGGTCATCATGGCGATCATCGCTGCTGTCTTATATGCTTATCGGGCACAGGCCGAAAAGTAATCCGCGCGTTGGTTCATTGGCCCCGCGTTAATAGGCGTCTTCTTTGCAATTCTGCTGGTGTTAGATATTCCAAATCTGCCCAGACCATAGAAATCCAGTGGCCTGACGGATCACAACTGACGCAAGCCTTCGGCATGGCGGTCAGGGACGACCGTCATCTTCGGTTGGCGCACGACTTTGGTGATCTCACCCAATTGGCCGATGGCCTTAATGCGCCTCGGCCCAATTGGCCCCGGTGCCCGCATCGACGGTCAACGGCACGCTGATATGAACCGCCGGATTAGCCGCATTTTCCATGACATCGCGTGCCCGTTCAATCAGCGCATCAACGGAATCCTCGGCCACCTCAAACAACAATTCATCATGCACTTGCAGCAGCATTTTCGCAGGCAGATCCGCAATTGCATCATCCATCCGGATCATCGCGCGCCGGATCACATCCGCCGCTGTACCTTGGATCGGCGCGTTGATTGCAGCACGTTGGGCAAAGCCAGCGCGCGGGCCGGACGCATTGATTTCTGGCGTGTGGATCTTGCGGCCAAACAGGGTCTGAACATAGCCGTGTTGCTTAGCGAAGGCTTTGGTATCATTCATATAATCCTTGATACCGGGGAACCGCTCAAAATACGTATCGATAAAGTTTTGCGCCTCAGCACGTGGAATGCGCAGATTGCGCGCAAGGCCAAATCCGCTGATCCCATAGATCACACCAAAGTTGATCGCCTTGGCTTGGCGGCGCACGTCTGGGGTCATCTCATCCAGCGGAACGTTGAACATCTGGCTAGCGGTTAGCGCATGAATATCGACCCCCTGCTTAAACGCCAGCTTCAGCGCATCGATACCGGCAATATGAGCCAAAATTCGCAGCTCAATCTGGGAATAGTCTAGTGAGACCAGCACATTGCCGGGTTCGGCCACAAATGCTTCTCGGATCCGCCGCCCCTCTTCGGAGCGCACCGGAATGTTCTGCAAATTGGGATCAGTAGACGCCAACCGCCCCGTATTCGCGCCCGCGATGGAATAAGACGTATGCACGCGCCCCGTCTCTGCATTGATATGGTCCTGCAACGCATCTGTATAGGTCGATTTCAACTTGCTCAGCTGGCGCCAATCAAGCACGCGGGCGGGCAAAACATGCCCCTCAGAGGCCAGATCTTCTAATACGTCAGCACCCGTGGCATAGGCCCCGGTCTTGCCCTTTTTGCCACCCTCAAGCGCCATGTTATCAAACAAGATCTCGCCCAGTTGCTTGGGTGATCCGATGTTGAAAGGCTGACCCGCCAACTCATGGATCTCAGCCTCTAGGCCCGCCATCTTTTGTGCAAATGCGTTGGACATCCGACTAAGCGTGTCGCGGTCAACCTTAATGCCAGCCATCTCCATTCGGGCCAGAACTGGCACTAGCGGGCGCTCAAGCGTTTCATAGACCGTCGTGACTTTTGCGTTGTGTAATTTTGGCTTGAACTGCTGCCAAAGACGCAACGTGATATCAGCGTCTTCAGCAGCATAAGGCGACGCCTCATCGATCGGGACCAGATCGAAGGTGATCGCTGATTTACCGCCCCCCAGCAGTGATTTAATCGGAATCGCTTCGTGCCCCAGATACAGATCCGACAGGGCGTTCATGCCATGATTGTGTAACCCACCATGCAGTGCATATGACAGCAACATCGTGTCATCGATCGGGGCAACCTGCACGCCGTTTCGCGCAAAGATCTTGGCGTCGTATTTCATATTCTGGCCGATTTTGAGGATACTCGGATCTTCCAGCATCGGCCTAAGTGCATCCAAGACCGCGTTGAGGTTCAGCTGATCTGGCGCCAACTGGTCAGAGCCGAACAGATCATCGCCCCCTACCCGGTGCATTAGCGGAATGTAGCAAGCTGACCCCGCCTCAGTCGCCAAGGAGATCCCGACCAGCGCCGCGCGCATTTCATTCAGGCTTGTCGTCTCTGTATCAACGGCGATGTAGCCAACGGCATAGGCCTTAGCGATCCAGGTTTTCAGCGTCGCCATATCGCGAACCGTCTCATATTTACTGTGATCAAAGGGTATATTGGCGGGCAAGCGGTCTTCTATTGTTTGGCCTTTGTCGTCTGCAATCCCGGCTGGCGTAGGTGCCTCAACACCCATCTGATCGGCGATCCGCCGCGTCAGGGTGCGAAACTCCATCACGTTCAGAAACGCCAGCAACGTCTCAGGCTCTGGGGCGCGCACTTCCAGACTTTCAAGCGTGACACCAATCGGCGTTTGGTCGTCCAGCGTGACCAGCCGGCGCGATAGCCTGATCTGATCAGCGTTGTCGATTAGGGATTGGCGGCGCTTGGGTTGCGTAATTTCCCCAGCGCGGGCCAGCAACGTATCAAGGTCCCCGTATTCATTGATCAAAAGCGCTGCGGTCTTGATCCCGATACCAGGCGCGCCCGGTACATTGTCAACGCTGTCACCCGCTAGCGCCTGCACATCGACCACCCGCTCAGGCCCAACACCAAATTTGGCCTCAACGCCTGCACGGTCAATCCGCAGGTTCTTCATCGCATCCAGCATTTCGACACCGCCACCAACCAGCTGCATCATGTCCTTGTCTGAGCTGATGATCGTACACCGCCCACCGGCCTCACGCGCATGACGCGCCAGCGTGGCGATAATGTCGTCGGCTTCAAACCCCTCCAGCTCCAGACAGGCCAGATTGAACGCGCGTGTCGCGTCACGGGTCAGTGGCATTTGCGGGCGCAAATCTTCAGGCATCGCATCACGATTGGCTTTATAGAGATCGTAGAGATCATTGCGAAATGTATGACTGCCCTTGTCAAAGACGACAGCCGCATGGGTCGGCGCATCCGGGCCTGTGTTGCCCTCAATCATTTTGTGGATCATATTACAAAAGCCGCTAACGGCCCCCACGGGCAACCCATCAGATTTGCGGGTCAGAGGCGGCAGCGCGTGATAGGCGCGGAAAATAAAGGCAGATCCATCCACCAAATGCAGGTGGTGGCCTTTGCCAAATTTCTGATCGGTCATCTCGCCTAGCTCCCTCAGCCGCCACACATATCTGGTATTAGCCACGTCGCCGCACGGGCGCGACCGTAATCTTGATCGAAGCGCATGTCTTCGTTCTGATCAGGACGTAGACCCAAACCACCATAGCGACAATGTCACGGCATAAGGGGTCGGCGTCCAGATGCCTGATGGTACCCCTGCCTCACGCAGCATACGCGTGACCCAAGTATTGCATGTCCGAAAGATGTGGAATCGGCCTTTGGCCTCAAAGAACCGATCTGACCAAGTAAAACCGGTCGTCTCCAGCGCAATGGCAGCACCGGCATCATCGGTCTGAAAGCTTGCGCGCATGGCCCCCAACAGACCAGACATTTGCCCAGCCGTCAGTCGAAGTCGCGGCAAATCCAAACCGTCTGGAACGGCGCCCGCGACCTCAATCCGCAAAACAGACCTATCTCCAGTCAACCCGCGCAGAACGGCGCCTGTAGAGATATCGCTATACTCACCAGTGGTTGTGTAGAATTCTCGCGCACCCCAACCGATCAGGATCCATTCGACCCACGGCGCGTCCAGCGGAACACCCGCATCCCTTGCGAACCCGAATACGGCGCGCGCCTCGTCCGTCGCCGGGATCAAAAAATCATAATGTATGGCACTTGAGATCAAGATGATCTCAACCTCTTGGCCGTCGAGCTGCGCCGTTGCAGAAACCTGCCCGGGGATGATCGCCCCAACGACCGCCACCCCCAGATAAATCGCCAAAACTGTAACAATTGTTAGAAAGCCGCGGACTACTGTCTGTACCAATTTTCGCATCAAGCTTAGGACACTGTGTCGTTGAAATCCTCATGGACGAATCTCTTGTCGCAGTAGCCACATTCGACCCAACCGGTATCTGGATCTATCTGCAACCAGACCCTTGGGTGGCCCAAGGCCCCCTCACTGCCGTCACAGGCCACGCGCATAACGCTTACAACTTCGGTTTCTGGGGCGTCGATTGTCATGTCAGGCCTCTGGTCTATAGTTGCTGATCTGCGGCGTTGCGCCTAAGTCGCGTGTAGCATGAGCGATTGCCCACCTCAGTGGCAAAAGCAGGAGGGTGACCATAATGTCAAGCAATGCGATCGAATTACGTGGATTGCGCAAGACCTACGCAGGGTCAGGCACGACGCCCCCCAAAGAGGCCTTGAAGGGCATTGACCTTGATATCCCCGTAGGCTCAATCTTTGGGCTTTTGGGGCCAAACGGGGCAGGCAAATCGACCACCATCAATATTCTGGCAGGTCTGGTGAACAAAACTGCAGGCAGCGTGAAAATCTGGGGCTTTGATCAGGACATTAACCCGCGCCAATCACGGGCCGCAATCGGGGTCATGCCGCAAGAGTTGAACCTTGATCCATTTTTCACGCCGCGCGGCGCGTTGGAGGTTCAGGCCGGGCTTTATGGTGTGCCAAAATCACAGCGCAGGACTAACGAGGTGCTGGCCATGGTTGGCCTATCCGACAAGGCCGAGGCCTATGCACGCTCCCTTTCTGGCGGGATGCGGCGACGGTTGCTGTTGGCCAAGGCGTTGGTACATCACCCACATATTTTGGTGCTGGATGAACCCACAGCTGGCGTTGATATTGAACTGCGCAAAATGCTTTGGGATAATATTCGCAAACTCAACCAAGACGGCATGACCATCATTCTGACGACTCATTATCTGGAGGAAGCTCAGGAAATGTGTGATGAAATTGCGATTATTAGCGATGGCGAAGTGATCGTTCGAGACCGGACCGAAAATCTGTTGGCGATGATGGATGCCAAGACTTTGTTGATCGTCCCAGATGGCGCTACGCGACCCATCGTGGTGCCAGACGGCGTGGTCCATTCCACGCGCACGGATGGCACGCTGGTTTTCCAATATGGCCGCAACAAGACCTCTGCCGGTGCAATCTTTGAGGCGGTGCACGCCGCCGGCATCACCATCAAGGATATCTCGACCGAACAGGCGGATCTGGAGGATGTCTTTCTGGAAATGACCCGCACCTCAACCAATGGCTAAGCTGTCGCGGTCAATGCGCACCTGATAGCAATTATTGCGGGCAGAGCGGACGTGAATATAGGCCACCTGCACATTATCAAAAATGTGAACGGCGTTTGGGACCAAATCCGCCTTTGGAACGATCGCCCCAGTGCCATAAACGATCCGGTGGTCCGCACTGTACCCCTTGATCAAATAGTCTGGTGAAGTTGTCAGAATGCGGGGTGGCGCCACGCTGTCAGGGGACCGGTCACACGGCTCTGCGCATACGAAAATTGGCCCACATTCGGCATAGGGCTGCAAGGTTGGAAACGGGCGATGCCCAAGCACCAGCATCAGGGCGCCGTTGGGAATATCCTGAAGGCAATGTCGGCATGGGTTGCCCGCACCCTTTGAGATCTGGCGCTCAGGCGCCTGATCATTGGCGTCGGGCGCGCCGTTCCGCCAAGCTGTGACTTGGCTTGTTTGGATTGCAGAGAAAATCGGGGACATGGCAGGCTCCTGTTTTGGACTGCCTGCCTTAGATCAAAGCGCAGGGCCTACAGCGACCCGATTATTGATCATTTTGCAGTCCATCGTCCGAACCCTCCCTAGTCTGCGAACAGATCTGGGGTCTGGACAATCTCGGTCGCCAAATCGGCTTTTATTCCAAAGAACTTCGACAAGGTCTCGGTGTTCTCGGCATCACTTTTGAATTCCCGCAGACGCAGGTGACCTGAGAATTCAGCCTCCAAGATACGAACCGATTCATACTCAAACTCATGCCGCAGGGTCGGAAGCAACTTTTCCAGCAAATCATTTGGCGTCTCTTTCCCAGCCAAACCAACACGCTTGGCATGGCCCACCAGATAGTCATCGTCAAAATCGCACTGGACCTCCAATAGCTTGGTCGTCGCGCGGTCTGAGATGAAATCCTGCATCAACGGGACATTATTGGGATCCAGACAAATCATCAGTTTGTCAGTCTTGTGATAGTCAAACAGCATCCGCATCAACGCCCGGTGGTGCCGATTGCGCTTGGTCAACGTCCGTTCCAACCCGCCGAGATGCGGCAGATCACAAGACGCTTCGTCAAAGAGGTATTCGATCGCGCGGATCCCAGTGACCCGAGAGGAGGCGTGCAGCAATCGTTTGGCGACATGCCATTTTTTGCAAACCAGCATATAAAGTTCGCGGTCTTGCCCAAGGGTACTTTCGCGTTCCCAAAAACGTGGGGCAAAGCGACGGCCAATTCGGCCCCGCCCAGTCAAAAACTCATGGAGAGCTCTACCTTGGTTCGAGATCGAAAAATCACGCTTACCCGATGCCCAGAGTGCAGCGAGCCGTTCCTTCAGCTCGGTCGCCAGTGGTGAAATTTTCCGTGCAAAAAGGAAGTCTTGGTTCAGCAACAGATCATAGTGGTCGTTGTAGAACGTGACAGGTATCCCGTAATCCGAGAACACCAGAAAGGTCAGAGTCCGGCTCTTGATCTCTTTGTCGGCCACCAAATGTCGGACAACCGTCTGAAAGAAAGTCTCATCCGGGATCCATGTGGTCTTGAAGAACTTGATGACATCGGGACGATCGCGGCAGAATTGCAACAACGCCTCAACCGTGCGGCGCCGCAGGCACCACCATTGAGAGCCGATCATGATCTGGATATCTTCAGGGATCGCGCGTTCAATCTTTAGCCGCTTTTGCAGCTGGAACATCCCATAAAACAGCGTTTTGTGTTTCCGCTCGTTAAACCAGTGCCGATAGACCAGACGCTCGCGTTTAAAGCCAGTTTTGATCCAGTCGGACGCGAAAAAATCATAGCTTTCAATATAGTCGACGTCTTTTTCGTCCAGATATTTATGCGTATAATTGGCCGACTTGATCGACATGCAATCACCCGACAGCATGTAAAAATGCGAGGCCTGTGGGAACGCCGCCTCCGCTACCTCAACCGCGTTCAGGGTCGCCTGCACGAGGCTCCACTCTCCCCAGCCACATTTGATCCGCTTGTCAGCAAAGACGACGCCCGGATTATCTTTCAGGGCTGCGATCAGGGCTGCATAGTGATCAGGCTTCGCGCGGGCATCAAAATGGATTGCGACATAGTCACCAGTCGCAGTAAGACGCTCTGACTGCTGAATAATCGCGTCAGGGTCTTTGTGGCACAACAAAATAAAGGCTATTTTTGCCATTTGGGAAACAGACACCTAAATCTTTTCTTATCAACCAGCCTTTAAAGACTAACATTGATTGAAGAAAGTCTAGTTGTTTGCTTTGATGGGATCAATTATCACGTTTTTTGAGTAGAACTGAGCACTAAGGACGATGAGAAATGGGATTTCCCGGCACTTGGATGACTGAGACTGAAAGCGTTGTGTACCGCGTGGTGCCCAAATGCGCATGCTCAACCATTGGTCAGATTATGTACTACTCGGACAACGGCACGTTTTTTGATGGCGATATACATGATGCCAAAAACGGCTTGCACAAATGGGCGCTGGAGGCGTCGCAACCACTGATTGCGACGAATGTTCTTGAACATGGCTCCTACGCATTCACGTGTGTACGCAACCCCTACACTCGCATTCTCTCAAGCTTCTTTGACAAAATATGTGGTGTTCAGCGCAACGGACGGCGCTATCGCGGCAATCTTGTCCCGCTGCTGATCCAGAAATATGGCATCGAAGTGGGCGGCGACGATGGCAAGGATGACTTTGATCAGATCAAAAGCTTCCGACGGTTCTTGCTGTTTGCGCGCGATACCATTCGGTGGCGCCGTCCAATGGATCCCGACATCCACTGGTCTGCAATGTCGGGTCACGTCTCAACGTTCATCACCAACGGTGGGCGCTATGACAAAATTGTTTGGACAGAATCATTCAACGACGGGATGCAGCAAGTTCTTGATGCAATCGAGACGCCAAACCCAGTTGATCTGTCCACGATCCCGCGGTTCAACGAGTCCGAAGGTCATGGGCCAAAACGCGCTCACCCAGTCGAGGATTACTTTGACGATCTGTCGATGCACCTAATCTACGAGATCTACAAACGCGATTTTCAGTTGTTCAAATACGATTTTGAGAACCCGGGAAACAAGATGCCCATCGGAGAAATCGACCTGGACGAAGTGCACGCCAAACTGGGCGACTGACGCAGCCCCAGCCCAGCACACGTTCATCGCGCCTGTCAGATCAGACCTAGCGCGGTGAAGATCGCCTTCATTGATTGTTTTGGCCTTGGCCCGACATGTCCGATCACCTCGGCGGCGGCGGCAACGCCCATGCGGCCACAAATCTCAAGCGATTTCCCAGTTGCCATACCATATAGAAAACCAGCTGCGAACTGATCGCCAGCGCCAGTTGCATCCACTGGCATGACTTCTTGAACCGGCGCTTCGACCTGTTCGTCATCGCGGCGCAGGACCACCGGTTTGCCTGAACGAGTGCAAACTAACGTCGGGCAGATCATCGCGGCCTGTGCCAATGCAACATCCAGATCATGCGTTTCGTATAGCGACAGCCATTCAGCCTCGTTGCCGATCACGAAATCCATTTCATCTTCGATCAGTTTGCGAAAGCTGTCGCGGTGGCGATCGACGCAGAACGGATCTGACAGTGAAATACCGGCAAGTCCGCCTTCGTGACGGCACGCAGCAGCGGCCGACAAGAACGCCTCTTTTCCCTTATCCTTGTCAAACAGGTACCCTTCAAGAAACAACATACGAGTTTGGCCCATGACGGCCGGATCGACATCCTCATCTGACAGCTCGGCCGAGACACCCAGATAGGTGTTCATCGACCGCTCTCCATCGGATGAGACAAAGATCATGCTGCGCGATGTTGGCAGATGTTCGCCCTCAACCGGTGCATTGGGAAACGCGGTGCCTTCGGCAACCATACTTTCGGCATAGAACCGACCTAGGGCATCATCTTTGACGCGGCCTACGAATGCGGTGTTCAGACCCAATGCCCCTAGACCGGCAAGCGTGTTTGCCACCGATCCACCGGGTGTCTGCACCCGATCAGACATCGCCCCATAAAGCACTTCGGCCCGCTCACGCTCAACCAACTGCATGATGCCTTTGGTGATCCCCATATGGGCCAGAAAATCATCATCGCCGTGGGAAATGACGTCGACAACCGCGTTGCCGATGCCAACAACATCATAGGTTTTGGTCATTCTGTTTTGTCCTCAAATTCGCAAATATCATGGATCAGGCACGCGCCACATTGCGGACTGCGCGCTTTACAGGTGTAGCGGCCATGCAAGATCAACCAATGATGCGCATGGCGTTGGAAATCAGCTGGGGTGTGGTCCTCAAGGGCGCGTTCAACCGCATCAACGTCCTTGCCGGGTGCGATGCCGGTTCGATTGCCGATTCGAAATATATGGGTGTCGACGGCCTGTGCAGGCAGCCCCCACCACATGTTCAGCACGACGTTGGCGGTCTTGCGGCCCACACCGGGCAGGCTTTGCAGCGCGGCGCGGGAATTAGGCACCTCCCCAGCATACTCATCAACCAAGATCTTGCTGAGCTTCATGACGTTCTTGGCTTTGTTGCGAAACAGCCCGATCGTCTTGATATGCTCAATCAATACCTCTTCGCCCAGATCAAGCATCTTCTGCGGCGTATCGGCAATCTGAAATAATGCTTTGGTTGCCTTGTTGACACCAACATCAGTCGATTGGGCCGATAGCGCTACGGCCACAACCAGCGTATAGACGTTGGTATGGTCAAGCTCACCTTTCGGCTCGGCCTCAGCCTCCTGAAAGCGGCGGTAGATCTCACGGATCTTATGATATCCCAGTTGTTTTGCCATCCCGGGGGATATGCGACGCTGAAACTGGGCTGGCAAGGTACAATACCGGGACACGGGAAAAACCGGCACATCTTAGCAAATATCTGGGCCTTTGCTGAATAGTAGGGCAACAAACACGGGCAGTCCAACATAAGCATGTCTTGCTACATTGGCTATTCGACAGACGCATTGCAGACAAAAGGCGATGCCCTGACTGTTGCGCCAAGCCTATCACCCCCTCCTGTTTGATCGGCATGAGATCATTCAGGCCAATGGTCTCTAGATCGAAAGATTTATATTTTAGCGCACTTTGCCAGCCAAGTGATCAAGCAAAATTCGTGAGCCAACCACCGCAAATCGAACACCACCAGATAGCGGCGCTATGTCTTCCAGCCTGAGCCGGGCAGATCCTGCGCCGTAAATCCAACCGGCCTGCAAACGAGCAGGCCGTCTGACAAAACCGCAAAATCCGGGTCGCAAGATGCGAAAGTCCTTTCTATGTTTACGTGAAAGGAGGCTTGCCCATGCCGCGCGATCCGATCACCCCAGAGCTGCCTGATGAGGCGTATCACTTTAATGTGGTCCGCCGCGCACTGCAGATCATCGATACCACCCCTGCCCCCGGCCCTTCGCTTGATGAGCTTGCAGGCGCCCTTCGGATGAGCTCGGCCCACCTGCAGCGGGTCTTTTCTCGGTGGGCCGGTGTTTCGCCCAAGCGCTACCAACAGTTCTTGATGCTGGACCATGCCAAGCACCTGTTGGCCGATCATTTCACCGTTCTGGAAACCGCCGATGCGGCCGGGCTGTCAGGCAGCGGTCGATTGCACGACCTATTCCTGCGATGGGAGGCGATGAGCCCTGGCGAATACGCCAAGGGTGCTGCGGGTCTGATAATACGTTATGGCTGGTTTGACAGCCCCTTTGGTGACGTGTTGGCCATGGCCACCGATCGCGGACTATGCGGTATGGCGTTTGGTGCTGAAACTGGGCGAGACGCAGCCTTTGCCGACATGATAGCGCGCTGGCCCAATGCAGATTTCGTCACAGACCCTGCACCGCTTGCGCACTGGGTTGCGGCGGCGTTCTCGGCCACCGGCACCGCGCAGCTGCACCTGCTGGGTGGTCCGTTTCAGATCAAGGTATGGGAGGCGCTATTGGCGATCCCCTCAGGACAGGTCACGACATATTCTGAGATTGCACGCCACATTGGCACCCCCAACGCCGCGCGCGCGGTTGGTACAGCTGTGGGCCGCAATCCGATCAGCTGGCTGATCCCGTGTCACCGCGCATTGCGCAAGTCCGGCGGCCTGGGCGGCTATCATTGGGGTCTGCCCGTCAAACGCGCCATGCTAGCCTATGAAACAGCTGAGGCCGAAACGCGGCGAACCGCCTAAAACCACGCCGAGTTTCCGCCGGGCGACTTTTCCCAGTGCGCACCCTACAGCCAAGATGGTATACGGTTTTCGAAAGAAGGTCTGGAGCAACCAGATCATCAGCAGTCAGAAAGGGCAGGCATGACTCAGCTCAAGACAATCATAACCGTCGTAACCATAGGGGCCGTTGGCCTTGTGGGCTGTACGACAACAAACCCGAACCCAAACGCCAACCGGACCCGTGACGGCGCCATTATCGGCGCAATCTTGGGTGGCGTGATCGGTGCCGCTGGTAGTGACACAAATTCAGGCCGCAGCGCAGTTGTCGGGGCCGTAGTTGGTGCCGCTGCTGGTGGCATAATCGGGCAACAGTTGGACCGTCAGGCGCAAGAGTTGCGCAGCGATTTGTCCAACGATCAGATCAAGATCGAAAACACCGGTTCGGAACTGATCGTCACAATGCCAGAAGGCATCCTGTTTGACATCGATAGTGCCGCAATTCGCGCCGGTCTTCAGCGTGATGTTCGCGCATTGGCCAGCAATTTGCAGGACTATCCTGACAGCACGGTGGATGTAATTGGCCATACCGACAACACCGGTTCGGCTAGCTACAATCAGGATCTGTCGGCCCGTCGGGCGGGTGCCGTTGCCGGTGTCTTGCTGGAAGCAGGCGTCGCCAATTTCCGGGTCCGCAGCTATGGACGCGGCGAAAATGAACCTGTCGCGACCAATCTGACACCCGAAGGGCGTCAGCAAAATCGCCGGGTTGAGATCATTATTCGCCCATCTGCGTAACATCAGACTGTCATAAATCTGGACAGCCTCCCGAAGTGGTCATATGTCTTGACCACTTCGGGAGGTCAAATGCCATTTCAACGTGTCGACGCTGAGAAGCTGTCGCAATCTGTGGTTCGACAGATAGAGAAACTGATCCTGCGTGGTATTTTACGCCCCGGGGAACGGCTCCCATCTGAAAGAGAACTTTCTGACCGCCTTGGCGTTTCGCGACCCTCTTTGCGAGAGGCCATTTCAGAACTGCAATCACGCGGACTGTTGGCAACACGTGCTGGTGCCGGAATTTATGTTGCTGAGGTTTTGGGCAGCGCGTTCTCAGATGCTCTGATCCGATTGTTTGCAGCTCATGATGAGGCCGTCTTTGACTACATCTCATTTCGCCGGGATCTAGAGGGCCTAGCCGCTGAGCGCGCCGCCAATTTCGGTTCAGACACCGACCTAAAAGTCATCGGTGCGATATTTGAAAAGATGGAGACCGCGCATTCCAAGCGGAACCCAGCAAACGAGTCGGCATTAGACGCCGAATTTCATTTGGCAATTATTGAGGCCAGTCACAACGTGATCATGTTGCACATGATGCGTTCTATGTTCGATCTGCTGCGCGAGGGCGTTTTTTACAATCGCAAGATCATGTTCAAGCAGCGCACCACACGAGACATGCTGCTGGATCAGCATCGTGCCATAAATAGTGCGTTGCAAGAGCGTGATGCGCTTTCAGCACGCGCAGCGGTCGTCGCGCACCTAGATTTTGTGCAACAGTCCCTGACCAACCAGCAACGATCTGACAAGAACGAAGAGATCGCGCGCATGCGTTTTCAGCATGAGCAAGGGCGCTAGGGCGCAGTCTAGTCTGGACTGCCACCTTTAAAGTGATTGCCGTTTTGCCAGTCGCACGGCGCATCCTGCATCTCAAGATGTAGGCCGGTGCCCAGATATGGGTGGGCGCGGGCCAGATCCTCATCAAACTCAATTCCAAGCCCAGCACCCGTTGGTGCAGTAACAAATCCCTGGTCGACTTTCAGCGTGCCCTTGACCAGATCTGAATGGAACGGCGTCTCGATCGTCTCAATCATCAGCAAGTTGGGACAGCTGACAGCGAACTGAATATTGGCGGCCCATTCCACGGGACCCGCATACAGATGTGGCGCCATCTGGGCATTATAGACCTCGGCGATCGCCGCAATTTTCTTGACCTCCCAGATCCCACCGGCTCGGCCAAGGGCTGGTTGCAAAATGCTGGCCGCGCCTTCGCGCAGAACTTGGGCAAATTCGGCCTTGGTGCAAAGCCGCTCTCCGGTGGCGATGGGGATCGAGGTCGCGCGCGCCACCTGCGCCATGGCATGCCCGTTATCGGGCGGGACAGGCTCCTCAAACCACAGTGGCGAATAAGGCTCAATCGCCTTGGCCAAACGGATCGCGCCGGAATTGCTGAACTGACCGTGGGTTCCAAACAGCAGATCTGCACGGTCGCCGATAGCACCCCGAATAGCCGCACAAAAATCAACAGACCGCGAAATATCTGACATTGCCGGTTGGTGTCCACCGCGCATGGTATAGGGGCCAGCAGGGTCAAATTTTAGCGCCGTATAACCCGCTTTGACATAAGCCTCAGCGCTTTGCGCCGTCATCTCGGGCGAAACCCAGAACTCTTCGGCATCATGATGCGGTTGCGGATAAAGATAGGTATAGGCCCGCAGCCTCTCATTCATCATCCCACCCAAAAGCGCCCAAACCGGACGGTCACGGGCTTTGCCAAGGATGTCCCAACACGCGATCTCTATGCCTGAGAACGCGCCGATGACCGTTGGATCAGGTCTTTGCGTGAAGCCGCTAGAATAAACCCTGCGGAACATCCGTTCAATATTTTCAGGGTTTTCACCCTCAATATAACGGGCAAAGATGTCTTCCAGCACCGCCTGCATGGCGGCCGGACCGATAGCGCTGGCGTAAACTTCACCGTATCCGACGATCCCGCAGGCGGTCGTCAGCTTTACAAAAATCCAATAACGTCCGCCCTTCCCACTTTCAGGTGGCGCAACAACGAAAACTTCTAGTTCCGACAGCTTCATTTGAACACGATAACATTTCGCCGAGCGTTACCCGCACGCGTATCGGCGATTGCCTCATTGATCTGATCAAAAGTCCAGCGTTTGGACACCAGTTCAGTCAATTTCAGCCGGTCCTGACGGTACATATCGACCAGCCACGGAATATCACGCGCCAAGACGACATCGCCCATCTTTGTGCCTTTCATACCCTGACCCGAGGCTGCCAGCATCACAGGCTCATACGTCGACATTTGCCCGCTATGGGGCATGCCGACCATATAAACAGTGCCACCCGTCGCCAGATAGCGCGGCGCTGCATCATACGCGGGAATTGCGCCGACCGTAACAAAAACGGCATCTGCACCTTTGCCACCTGTCAGTTCACGCACTTTTCTCCAGGGTTTCGGCTCAGTAGCCAGAACACCGTCAGTCGCACCGAAGACCTTGGCATCTGCCAATTTTTCCTCTGACAAATCAATCGCGATGATCCGGGCAGCACCCGCAATGCGCGCGCCCTGAATGGCATTCAAACCAACACCACCGGCGCCGATCACAACAACATTTTGACCCGGACGGATCTTGGCCGTGTTCACCACCGCACCGACGCCCGTTATGACACCACACGCCAAAAGAGACGCAACATCCATCTCGATATCATCAGGCAACGGCGCCAGTTGGCTGACATCAACAACGACTTTTTCAGCGAACGCACCGCAATTCATTGCCTTGGTGATTTCGCCGCCATCCAATTGCGTCAGGGCTGGCGGGATCTCTTCGCTTGTGGCGCAATAGGCAGGTTCACCCGAGGCACATGGCGCGCAGTGGCCACATGATTTGATCAAGGTAACCAGAACGCTTTGTCCCAAGGTAAATCCGCGGGTACCAAGACCGACCGCGGTGATTATACCCGCTGCCTCATGGCCATAAACTGATGGCAAAGGTCCCCCCCATGCCCCGTCCATGTAGGAAATATCGGAATGACAAATTGCCACCGCCGATAAGGTCACTTCGACCTCTCCTGACAGAGGGGCGCGTAAGTTCACGTCCTCCAACACCAATCCGGCTCCAAACTCATGGCAAACTGCTGCACGCATCGTTGTCAAAGATGATCCTCCTGTCTGACGTGCGCACAGCATTGGCGTCGTAAGTTTCTGGTTTCAAGTCATTTCTGAAGTTGAATATGATTGACGCTGCCAATTGAATGCTCCCTAACTTCTGCAATGTGAGATTGGGAGGTCAGCAATGCGCACTCAGGTTGTGATCATCGGCGGTGGGCCGTCTGGTCTGTTGCTGTCTCAGATCCTGCATCGCGCCGGTATCGACACAGTTGTTTTAGAGCGTCGGAGCCGTGATTACGTGCTGTCGCGCATTCGCGCAGGTGTGCTGGAGGGCGGCACCGTGGACATGTTGCGCGCCGCTGGCGTTGGCACCCGAATGGATGTCGAAGGCTTTGTGCATACCGGCATCTATGTCGCCGCCCAGAACCGTGGCTTTCGGGTCGATTTTGACGCCCTGATCAACCAGCGCGTCATGGTCTACGGCCAAACCGAAGTGACCCATGATCTTTATGCGGCCCGCGATGCGATGGACGGTGTCGTGATCCACAACGCCGCTAACGTCATGCCCCACGATCTTGATACGAATGCTCCCTCGGTCAGCTATGATACCGGTGGCACATCCCACCAGATTTCCTGTGATTATGTCGTTGGCTGCGATGGCTTTCACGGGGTTAGCCGCAAATGCATCCCAGGTACCGTTTTGAAAGAATATGAACGGGTTTACCCGTTTGGCTGGCTTGGGGTTCTGTCACAAACACCCCCTGTCAGTCCGGAGCTGATTTATGCAAACCACGAACGCGGCTTCGCGCTGTGTTCAATGCGCAACGCAAATCTAAGTCGCTATTACATTCAGGCGCCCGTAAATGATCCCCTGGAAAAATGGAGCGACGATGCGTTTTGGGATGAATTGCGCCGCCGGATCCCGACCGAGGCCGCTGAAACACTCATCACCGGTCCCAGCCTTGAGAAATCCATCGCTCCGTTGCGATCATACATCGCGGAACCGATGCGGTGGCAGAGCCTATTTTTGGTCGGGGATGCCGCGCACATCGTGCCGCCCACCGGGGCAAAGGGCCTGAACCTTGCAGTGTCAGACGTGTTCTACCTTAGCGAAGGCCTGATCGCACAGTACCGCGACGGTGACACCGAAGGGATTGATCGGTATTCCGAACGCGCCTTGGCAAGGGTCTGGAAATCCGTCCGCTTTTCATGGTGGTTCACAACAACGATGCACCGCTTTCCCGATCAGACACCGTTTGATCAACGCATTCAGGAAAGTGAACTTGCAACACTAGAAGCCTCAGTTGCAGCCCAGACCGTTTTAGCGGAGAACTATGTCGGACTGCCCTACTGACGGAGAGCCTTATGAACAGCATCGATCTTGGGGATCTACGGCTCCATGTCCAGATAAAGGGCCCTAAAACGGGACCCGCGATCGTCTTTTCCAATTCGTTGGGGACAGACCTGCGCCTGTGGGATCAGGTTGTGGCACTATTGCCGCCACATCTGCGCATCATCCGCTATGACACCCGTGGCCACGGCCTGTCAGATTGCCCGCCCGGCCCCTATTCGATGGGCGCGCTGGTCCGCGATGCAGAACGTTTGCTGGATGTGCTCGCGGTCCGCGACTGCGTGTTTGTCGGCCTATCGATCGGTGGCCTGATTGCGCAGGGTCTGGCGACCAAACGTTTGGATCAAGTCCGCGCGCTGGTGCTGTCAAACACTGCATCCAAGATTGGAACTAAGGAGATCTGGCAAGATCGGATCGAGATGGTTGAGACACAGGGCCTGACCCAGATGTCTGCTGCCATTATGGAGCGTTGGTTTTCCAAGCCCTTCCAAAATGGCCCTGACGTGTCTCTTTGGCGGCGAATGGTTGAGACGACACCGACGGCTGGATATGCCGGTTGCTGTGCTGCTATCGCCGGCACTGATTTTTACACAACGACTGCGGCGCTACGCCTACCTACTTTGGTGATCGCAGGGTCTGAGGACGGCGCCACACCGCCCGATCTGGTGCGCGAAACCGCCGATCTGATCCCCGGTTCACGGTTTGAGATTTTGCGCGGCACTGGCCATTTGCCTTGTGTTGAGGATCCGGTCGGGTATGCAGCACTGCTGACAGATTTCTTCGCGTCACTCGGTCTGTCAGCTCCGGCATCCCCGGTCGCAACATGAGCATTTCGGCCTTTGACAGCGCACTATATGGGGCGTTATTTTCAACCCCAGACGTTGGTCGCCTGTTCACCGACAATGCCGAGGTTCGCGCGATGTTGTTGGTCGAAGGCGCGTTAGCCAAATGCCAAGGAGAATTAGGGCTGATCCCAATTGAAAGCGCGCTGGCCATCCACCGCGCCAGTCTGGAAGTCCAGATTGATCCGAGTGCGCTGGCAGTAGCAACCGCCCAAAACGGAGTTCCGATCCCAGAGTTTGTTGCGGCGTTTCGCAAGGCGATGCAGGCCCCCGAACATTCACAATACGTGCATTGGGGTGCGACATCGCAAGATATCATCGACACCGCGTTGATACTGCGTCTCCGACAGGCCTTAAATATTATAGAAGAACAAATTCTGTCGACGCTTCAGGCCATGGCAAAATTTGCGGCACAAAATGCGGAAACGCCGATCACAGGGCGCACCTATGGACAGGCTGCAACTGTGACTTGCCTTGGTGCGATTGCAGCCAGTTGGGGCCAGCCTTTGTTGCGCCATTTGACCCGACTTGGGGAACTCCGCACTCGCTTGCTATGCGTCTCACTTTCTGGCGCTGTGGGCACTTCCTCGGTGCTTGGGCCACAGGCACCGGCCTTGCGCGCGGCATTGGCTAAGGCGCTAAATCTGGGCGATCCCGGCGGCAGCTGGCATTCGACCCGCGACACAGTGGCGGAGCTTGCAGGCTGGACAACGCTCGTCACCGGCAGTCTGGGAAAGCTTGGCGCGGACCTGATCTTGTTCACCCAATCAGGAATTGCAGAGCTTACGATTGCGTCTGGTGGATCTTCGACCATGCCGCAAAAACAAAACCCTGTCGGCCCGTCAGTTCTAGTGGCGTTGGCCCAACATACCTCGGCCCTGAACACTAGCATGCAGCTGTCCATCCAGCACACCCAACAGCGCGATGGCAGCGCGTGGTTTGCCGAATGGCTGGCCCTGCCGCAGATGATCATGGCGACAGCGCGGGCCACATCTTTGGCTGCCGAAACCGCATCTACGATGACCCCGAACCTGAACCAGATCAACGCCAACCTCGCGGGCGGTGGTGGCTTGATTTATGCCGAAGCACTTAGCTTTGCGCTGGCCGATCTTATGCCCCGGCCCGACGCACAGGCCGAAATGAAAAGCCTTTGCGCGCAGGCTTTGGCTGACAATCGTGCCCTGCGCGATCTGGTTGTCGCCGCATACCCCCAGATCGATCTGACGGTCGTCCTGTCACCAACGGCTCTGCTGGGCCAAGCCCCTGCCGAAGCGCGCCAGTTTCACCAAGCAGTAGCTGCCCTTGACCAGTAATCAATTGCACCGCTGAAACCGCTCAACTAAATTTTAGTGTTTTATCAAGGGGCCAGAATGTCGAACCGTCTACCGATCCTTTTCATTCTGATCACAGTCTCATTGGATGCAATGGGTATCGGGTTAATTTTGCCGGTGATGCCGGACTTAATCCAAGAGGTTGGCGGCATCGAATTGTCTGCTGCTGCCCTTTGGGGTGGGGTTCTCGCCGCCTCTTTCGCAGTGATGCAGTTTTTGTTCAGCCCGACGATTGGCAATCTGTCGGACCGGTTTGGACGGCGCCCAGTTTTATTGATTTCACTGATTGTCATGACATTAGATTATATCGTCATGGCGGTTGCCGGGACAATCTGGCTGTTGCTGGCCGGCCGCATTGTTGGCGGCATCGCCGCCGCCACTCACTCGACTGCCTTCGCCTATATGGCCGACATCACCGATAAAGATAAACGGGCGCAGAATTTCGGCCTGATCTCTGCCGGGTTCGGCATTGGCTTCATTTTGGGGCCAATGCTGGGGGGCCTGTTGGCCGGGCTGGATCCGCGCGCACCCTTTATTGCGGCGGCCTGTCTGGCTGCGGCCAATTTCGTGTTTGGGTATTTCATTCTACCCGAAAGCCTGCCCCCCGAAAACCGTCGCTCATTTCACTGGCGTCGCGCCAATCCGTTGGGCGGGTTCATGAACATTGGCGCGTTGCCGGGCGTGAAATGGTTGCTGGTCGTGATGCTGGCCTACCAGATTAGCGGCTTTGTCTATCCGGCAATCTGGGCCTATTACACCCAAGCGGCCTTCGGCTGGGACGCACGGATGATCGGGCTGTCCTTGGCGGCCTACGGCGTCGCATATGCCGTGGTGCAAGGCGGTCTAATCCGGATCATCTTGCCTTGGCTGGGTGAAGTCCGCGCGATCTATTTTGGTTTTGGCATAAATATCTTAGCAATGCTCGGCTATGGCTTTGTCAGCGAAGGCTGGATCGCCCTCGTCTTGGTTGTTTTTGCCGCCAGCGGGGCCATTGTTGCCCCTGCCTTACAAGGCGTGATGAGCCGAGCCGCCGGCAACGATCAGCAAGGAGAATTGCAAGGCGTGCTTGCCTCGCTCTCAGCTGTGGCAACAATCATCTCACCCCTGATGATGACGCAGGCTTTTTTCTGGTTCACGCGGGAGGATGCCCAAATATTTTTACCCGGCGCGCCCTTCTTGCTGGCTAGCGTCCTGATGTTGCTGGCAATGGCGATCTATTTCATGATCCAGCTTGGTCCGCGAACTGCAAATGCACCATGATCTGACCATGGTCTGAGGCCAGTTTATTATACGGCGCCTCTGGGTGTGAACCATCGGTCAGATGGTCGTTTAGAACGCTGAAATATATCATCTCAGCCAATGCATTCAGCGTCTCAGCCAAGAAATGCCGAAAACGGGATCTCAGGGGCTGGGGACAACGCCTGCACAATCTCCGGCTCCCCGACAAATCCGAACCGCGACAGGATCGCCACGCCCGGTCGACGCTACCCCGGATCACCATCATTCAGGTTGGGCGCAAATGCCAGCGCCGCGTCGGCGTAGGGATCATAAGCGAGTTTGCGAAAAATGGCTTTGCGGGCATACCGTTTTCCGGGCGCAGGCAGCGCCACGTCATTTAATGCCCGACCGCGAAGATCAGCCTCAGAAATTACATCTTGCAGCGCGTCTCGTCAAAGATTTCCTGAAAGCCAATCACATCTGCGTTCAGGGTTAAAACCTGTTCGGCCAGCCAGTCGCGTTTCGACGCAAACTCCTCAGGGGTATAACTTTCAAACCGGTAGTATTCGCTGTCAGCCTCAATCAGGTTCTTGACGTTAAAACCGGCCAGCGTGACGTCGGACATCCCTAATCTCCAAATCGGTCCAAGGCCTGCTTGAATAATTTCGCATCAACATTGCCGCCTGATGCGGTGACAATCACAGCCTCACCCTGCATCTGATCGCCGTGGAAAAGCGCCGCCGCCAACGCAATTGCGCCGCCCGGTTCAATCACCAATTTTAGGCGCGTGAACGCCAGTGCCATGGCGCGCAGGCAATCTTCTTCGGGTACCACAATGCCGGGTCCGCACAGGCGCTGCATGATCGGAAACGTCAGATCGCCGGGCTGTGGCGTAATGATCGCGTCACAGATTGAGCCTGAACTCCGCTTATTGCTTAGGATCTCACCGGCAATAAGTGAGCGGCTTACATCATCAAAATCTTCAGGCTCAACTGGGCGCACCCGCATGCCGGGCGCTTTTGCCTCCAGTGCCAGCGCAATACCTGATGTCAGGCCACCGCCACCGCAACAGACCAAAACATCCGCGACCTCAACCCCCAATTCGGCGGCTTGTTCAGCAATCTCTAGGCCGGTCGTGCCTTGTCCGGCAATCACAAGCGGCTCATCATAGGGGCGGATCAGGGTAAGGTTCCGCTCAGCTGCCAGCTTTATGCCTAAACTTTCACGATCCTCAACGCCTCGTTCAAAGGTCACAACCTCAGCGCCCAGGGCGCGGGTATTGGCAATTTTGATGGCGGGCGCATCGGACGGCATCAAGATCACAGCTGGTACACCATGCATTTTGGCAGCCATCGCAACCCCTTGGGCGTGGTTACCTGAGGAAAATGCGAACACCCCTCGGGCACGCGTTTTTTCGTCCAACGCAGACAGGGCCGACCAGCCACCGCGAAACTTGAACGATCCGGTGTGCTGCAAAGCCTCCGCCTTTAGCAACACACGCCGTCCCGCGATCTCATCCAGAAATGGTGAGGTCAGGATAGGCGTCCGGCGGGCATGGCCCTTAAGGCGTACAGCTGCCGCCTCGATCATCTTGATATCGCTCATGACAATTGCTCCAACCAGCGTGTCAGAATTTCAACGGATTCGGGTTCATCCAGAAACGGAACATGGCCCCGGTCTGGCACTTGCGCAAACAGCATGTCTAGCGCTCGATCTTGCATCATTTGTGCTGTCTGCGTGGTCAACAAGTTTGAGTTTGCACCCCGGATAAGCGCCAGCGGTTTTGCGGTGAGCGCGTCAAACAATGGCCAAAGATCTGGCACTGGTGCATCAGCGACAAACAGGGCCTCAACCGCGTTGCGCAATTTGGGGTCGTACCGTAACTCAAGCCCGTTCGGACCCTCAGACCAAAGGTTGCCCGCAAAGGTACGCCATGTAGCGTCCGGCACATTCGCGAAATCAGGCGCGTAAAACGCAGGCAACTTTTCAGCAGCCTGCGCAAGGGTCGTAAAGGGCGCTGGTCGTCCCAGATAGGTCAAAATGCCATCAAGACCCGATTGGTCCAGAACAGGGCCAACATCGTTCAGCAACACACCACTTAGCCGGTGGCCCTGCGTTGCACCCAAAAACATGGCGATCAATCCACCGCGCGATGTGCCCAGAATTGCAGCCTGCTCCAAACCCAGATGATCCAGCAGTGCCACGACATCTGCGGCCTCTTGCGGGACCGAATAATTCGCAAAGTTCGGGTCATAGCCTGAGGCGCCACGCCCGCGCAGATCAATGCGGATGATCCGGGCCTGCCCGGCGAACTGCGCTAAGACAGGGGCAAAATCATCCATGTTCCGGGTTAGCCCGGGAATGCACAAAATGGCAGGTCCCTGACCTTGATCATCATAGGCTATTTTGATCCCGTCAGCGGCTAGAAAGCTTTGCATCAGCCAAGGCCCGCCATTGCGGGAACAGATGTTAGATCGCGGGCCACATTGGTTGGTCGCCCAGGCAATCGGTCCATTGGATCGCCTGCTCGGTTTACCCATAGGACGTTAAACCCATAGGACAGCGCCGCCGCCGCATCCCAGCCGTTCGATGAAACGAACAAAACCTCCGCAGCGGTACACCCAAAATGCGCACCGACCAGATCATAGACTTTCGGATTGGGCTTAAAGACGCCAACACTCTCAACGCTAAGGACCGCGTCCAGCACATAGCCAAGACCGGCACTTTGCACCGCGCCGTCCAGCATGTCAGGTGAGCCATTGGACAAGATCGCTGTGTTCAGGCCGCCAGCCTTCAACGTCGCCAGCATTTCGGGCACCTCGGCAAAGGCCGCGAGTTCCCAGTAAAGGCCCAGCAGGCGTTCGCGCAGAGCAGGATCGTTTTGACCAACCGCCTCTAGCGCCCAGTCCAGACCGTCCTGCGTGACTTTCCAGAAATCGATGTGATCGCCAGTGATCGCGCGCAGCCATGTGTATTGCAGCTGCTTGGTCCGCCAATGCGCCGAAACAGGCTGCCAAACCTCCGCAAAGGCTTCATTGCCCGGCTCTGCGGCTACAGCGCGCGCCGCTGCATTCACATCGAATAACGTTCCATAGGCGTCAAATACGCAGGTGGTGATGGCCATAGAATTCCCTTTCACGTTGGGCAGAGCCTGACACGCCACCTCGACCGGGGAAAGAGGTCATAAAACTACAGGTTTTCGGGCTGCATCATTCCAAGAACATGGAAACCGCCATCGACACAGATTATTTCACCAGTGGTGCAGGCCCCCATATCGCTGGCCAGATACACGGCTGTGCCGCCCACAGCTTCCAATGTCGCGTTTTCGCGCAACGGGGCGTTGTCGCGCGTGGTGGTAAAGGTCTTGCGCGCGCCCGAAATTGCAGCGCCCGCAAGCGTCTTCATCGGGCCCGGTGATATCGCGTTCACCCGGATGCCTTTGGGTCCCATATCATTGGCCAGATAGCGAACGCTGCTTTCCAGTGCAGCCTTGGCCACGCCCATGACATTATAGAACGGCGTGACCCGGTTAGAGCCCATGTACGTCAATGTCAGGATTGTTCCGCCATTTGGCATCAACGGCTCAGCCCGGCGCGCAACATCAATGAACGAATAACAAGAGACATCCAGCGAATGCTTGAAGTTGGCGCGGCTGGTATCGACGAACCGACCAGCAAGCTCACTTTTGTCAGAAAACGCGATGGCGTGCACGACGAAATCAAGACTGCCCCATTCAGTGGCGATCTTATCAAATGCGACATCCATTGACGCGTCATCCGTCACATCAACATCCACCATCAAGGTGACGCCCAGCTTTTCGGCCAATGGCTCAACCCGTTTACCAAACATGTCACCTTGATAGCTTAGCGCAATCTCGGCACCTTCGGCATGCAGCTCTCTAGCGATACCCCAGGCGATTGAGCGTTCATTGGCGACCCCCATCACAAGGCCGCGTTTCCCTGTCATCAAATTCGGCATCTGGGATTATCCGTTATATTTTGAAAGGAGCATAGATCCGTTCGTGCCGCCAAAGCCAAAGCTGTTGGTCATGACCGTGTCCAGGCCAGCACTCTCAACAATCGTAGTCGCAATTTCGGCCGGATCAATCGCTGGATCTAGGGTCTCAACATTGATCGAAGGGGCAATGAAATCATTTTCAAGCATCAACAGGCAATAGATCGCCTCTTGTGCGCCGGTGGCACCCTGACTGTGACCGGTCATCGATTTGGTTGAACTGATCGGCGGCGTTGTGCCCCGTCCAAAGACCCGGCGTACGGCCTCAACCTCACCCACGTCACCAACCGGGGTCGAGGTGCCATGTGCGTTGATGTAGCTAACGTTGCGGCCCTCTGGGATCGTTTCCAATGCCAATCGCATCGCGCGTTCACCACCCTCACCAGAGGGGGCGACCATATCGTGGCCGTCAGATGTAGCCGCAAAGCCTGTGACTTCTGCATAGATTTTGGCGCCGCGCGCCTTGGCATGCTCAAGCTCTTCCAGAACAAGAATGCCACCACCGCCTGCGATCACGAACCCGTCGCGATCCGCGTCAAACGCACGAGAGGCACGTTCCGGCGTATCGTTATATTTTGAAGACATCGCGCCCATCGCGTCGAACAGGCATGACAGGGTCCAGTCCAACTCTTCACCACCGCCCGCGAACATGATGTCCTGCTTGCCAAACTGGATCTGTTCTGCCGCGGCCCCGATACAATGAAGCGAGGTCGAGCACGCCGAGGTGATCGAATAGTTGACACCCTTAATCTGAAACGCGGTCGACAGGTTCGCAGAGATGGTCGAGGACATACATTTTGGCACCGCGAACGGTCCGATCCGCTTGGTCGCGGAGGTGCTGAGAACTGTTTGATGTGCCGCGAACAGCGCAGAGGTCGACGGCCCACCAGATCCTGCAATCAGACCCGTGCGCGAGTTCACCACGTCGCCCGGTTCAAGGCCCGCATCTGCGATTGCCTGCTCCATCGAGAGAAAGGCATAGGCAGCCCCCGGCCCCATAAACCGCAATTTACGCTTATCGATATGGTCGGCAACATTGATTTTTAGTGTACCTGCGACCTGGCTGCGAAACCCATGTTCAGCCATCGCCTCACTGGCCTCGATGCCAGAGCGGCCGGCGCGCAATGCCGCCGTCACTTCGCTTGCAGAATTTCCGATGGGTGACACAACACCCAAACCTGTTACGACAACGCGGCGCATTGTTATCCTCCTGATTTGATCAGCCCTCGGCAGCAACGGCCAGACCAACTTTCATGTCTTTGACAAGGTAAATCACCTCACCATCAGCTTCGACCCGGCCGTCCGCGACGCCCATTTTGAGCCTGCGATCGATGACACGGGTAAAGTCCACGTAATAGGTGAGCATAGTCCGGTCAGGCTTTACCATACCGGATAATTTCACCTCGCCAACGCCCAAAGCAAAGCCCTGCCCCTGCCAGCCGCGCCATCCCAGATTGAAGCCCGTCAACTGCCACAGACCATCAAGGCCCAAACAGCCCGGCATCACCGGATTGCCCGGAAAATGGCAGCCAAAGAACCAAAGATCGGGGTGGATATCAAATTCAGCAACCACATGCCCCTTGCCGTGGGCCCCACCATCACCGGAAATATCTGTAATCCGGTCCATCATTAGCATTGGCGGTTCGGGCAGCTGCGCGTTGCCGGGGCCAAAAAGCTCCCCGCGGGCACATTTCAACAGATCATCTTTATCAAAACTTGTGGGATATTCCGCCATGTTGCCTGCCTTACCTGCCCGTTCGTTTGCCGTCATTTGGTTAAACCCGGTTTAGCATCGGCTAACCAAGGGTGGCAAGGGCAGCACGTTTGACAGCGCTTGCGCAAAAATCCCGCGAAACCATTTGAAATTTGGGGGCATCCGCGCATATATATTAAACGATATGAATGGAGAGACGCTGAAATGACGCCTCAGGCATTGGAACGTGGAACGAAATGGTTGGCACAAGCTGACCTGCGCCCCACACGTCAGCGTTTGTCACTAGCTACGTTATTGGTTGGGGACGGGCAGGATCGGCATGTAACTGCGGAAGGGTTGCACGCCTCTAGCCTTTCGACGGGTGACAAGGTGTCTTTGGCGACGGTCTATAATACTCTACGGGCATTTTGTGACGCAGGACTTATGCAAGAGGTCACAGTTGATGGCACGCGGTCTTATTTTGACACCCGCATGGACGATCACCCCCACTTCTACTGGGAAGACGATGGGACACTGACGGACGCCCCCGCATCAGACCTGCAGATCAGGGCTTTGCCCAAGGCACCAGATGGCTTTGAAGTTGTCAAAGTTGACGTCGTCATCCGGCTGCGGCGTAAACCCACCCACTAAGTTATTCACGCTTTCTCTATAGCCTTTTACGCTGCACTGCGGTATCGCGCGCGGCAACACCTCTCTTATTTATGAATTGGGATCCTCTAATGGACCTTCGCAATATCGCGATCATCGCGCACGTTGACCACGGCAAGACCACACTGGTGGACGAGCTTCTTAAGCAATCCGGCGCATTCCGCGAAAACCAAGCCGTGGCCGAGCGGGCAATGGACAGCAACGACCTTGAGCGTGAGCGCGGCATCACGATTCTGGCCAAAGCGACCAGCGTTGAGTGGAACGGCACCCGCGTCAATATCGTCGACACCCCCGGCCACGCCGATTTCGGCGGTGAGGTTGAGCGGATCCTCAGCATGGTCGACGGTGTCGTCTTGTTGGTTGATGCTGCCGAAGGCCCCATGCCGCAAACAAAATTTGTAACTGCCAAGGCACTTGCTCTCGGGTTGCGCCCCATTGTTGTACTTAACAAAGTCGATAAGCCGGATGCTGAGCCTGATCGCGCATTGGACGAGTGCTTTGATCTTTTCGCCAACCTTGGCGCTGATGATCACCAGCTGGATTTTCCATCGATGTATGCCTCGGGCCGCAATGGCTGGGCCGACATGGAATTGGACGGTCCTCGCAAAGATCTGTCCGCCTTGTTGAACTTGGTTGTGCATCACGTCCCCGCACCCAAACAGATCGCCGCAATGGCAGAGCCGTTTCGGATGTTGGCAACAACATTGGGCTCCGACCCGTTTATTGGCCGCATTCTAACTGGACGGGTTGAGTCTGGAACACTGAGAACCGGTGATACCGTCAAAGCCCTTAGCCGCGATGGTGAACGGATAGAACAGTTTCGCGCGTCAAAAATTCTGGCGTTCCGTGGCCTGAATAAAACGGCGATCGATGTCGCCGAAGCAGGCGATATCGTTTCCATCGCCGGTATGTCCAAAGCGACCGTTGCCGATACATTATGTGATCCGAGTGTCACCATCCCAATTGATGCACAGCCGATCGATCCGCCAACCATCACTGTCACCTTTGGCATCAACGACAGCCCACTTGCTGGTCGTGAAGGCAAGAAAGTTCAGTCGCGCGTCATCCGTGAACGCCTGATGAGAGAGGCGGAAAGCAACGTCGCCATCAAGATCAGTGACACCCCAAGTGGCGACGCCTTTGAGGTTGCTGGACGTGGCGAACTTCAGATGGGCGTTTTGATCGAGAATATGCGCCGCGAGGGTTTTGAGCTAAGCATCTCGCGCCCACAGGTTCTGTTCCAGATGGTCGACGGCAAAAAGCTTGAGCCGATCGAGGAAGTCACCATCGACGTGGATGACGAATACTCTGGCGCCGTGATCGAAAAGATCACCGGCACGCGCAAGGGTGAGATGACTGAGATGAAGCCAGCAGGTGCTGGTAAAACCCGGATCATCGCATTGATCCCATCGCGCGGTCTAATCGGTTATCACGGCGAATTCCTAACCGACACACGCGGCACCGGCGTTCTGAACCGCGTCTTCCATGATTGGGCACCGTACAAGGGCCACATTCCGGGCCGTCGTCAGGGCGTTTTGATCTCTATGGAGAATGGCGCCTCGGTAGCATACGCCCTGTGGAAACTGGAAGATCGTGGCAAGATGTTCATCACTGCGCAGGAAACGATCTACACAGGCATGATCATTGGTGAGCATAGCCGTGACAACGACCTCGAAGTGAACCCGCTGAAGGGCAAACAGTTGACCAACGTTCGCGCCTCCGGCACGGACGAGGCTGTCCGCCTGACGACGCCGATCACCATGACGTTGGAGCAAGCCATCGCTTATATCGATGACGACGAATTGGTCGAAGTGACGCCCAATTCGATCCGCCTACGCAAACGCTACCTCGACCCGCATGAGCGTAAGCGCCAGTCACGCGCGGCAAGCTGACCGACAGACTGGCAGACATCGAAAGACGTCAACCAGACGACAAAATGGGAACACCGCAAGCGATCTGCTTGCGGTGTTTTTTGATTTCTAGCCCTCGGGCGTATGGTAAGAAAAAATCTGACAGATCTGTTGCGCGTAGAAACGTTCACGGCCTGCCGCATCAAAACCGTTGTTTAAGGGCTAGGCTCTGGACCCATTAATCTGCTTGAGGCCATC
>JBLHOS010000037.1:0-28404 GCA_047623825.1 Paracoccaceae bacterium
CCGGCACGCTACCCTCAGCTTGGCGCAGGATCGCGAGGATCTGGGGTTCGCTGTATCTCGTCATCTTCATCTCAATCTCCTCAGGTATCTTGCCGAGGAAAATTCTACGAACGCAGCCCCTTAGTTTCGGGAGGATTACCCACCCACTTCTTTGATTAGCTTACCCCCAAACCAAGACGCCCAACCTAAGTTGGTCAGCCCTGTGACCAAACTGTTCAATTCGCCCGCTCTAAACTCACAAGAGAACGATCCATGAGAAAAATGGGACCAAGCCGCTTCCTCGATTTCTTCTTCTAATGTTAGTCCTCGTATCGCTCTATCGATCAGGTTTGGTCGATCAAGTTCAGTCACAACATGCAGGATGCCCGCATATGCAGATACGACATTGCAGGTGGTCCTAAACAGCCCGAGCCAGTCGACATCTTTATTGTACTTTGCCTGGAAAAACGCTCCGCCTGACAGGTGGGCCCCTTTCATATTGTTGCTTGGAAATGTGATCACACCTTGGGATTTTGCAACCCGCGTGCGTTTCCAATTGAACCCCTCAAATATTTCTCGTTGGGTCCCAGCAATTCGCATCGAAGCTGTTGTTCCCCAGTATGGTCTACAGCTTTCTAAGCGCTCTATATCAAAACCATGTTTTGGTGTTACGTCGCCGAAAGTAGAGAACCTCTGCGGTCTCAGTTTTTCAGTTGCAAACAGTGGTGCGAGCAGCTGTTCACCGATCTCCCAAGAATGGAGATCAGCCTCTGTTTGGGTATTCATGACCAGATCGTAATTCATCTTATGGCCAAGGTGTAAGGCTATCGGTGACGGGATTGTACACAAAAACATTGCCCCCCGTACTGCAAACGTCATTGAGCAGAGGCCCAAATACTGTCTGTGTTCGTGGACTGACAACAAGATTCAAATGTGCGCCAGTCTCTCGCGCGATTAGAACCTGAGCACGGAGCTGTGGTGAGCGTGACAAGTCAAGTACATTTTTTGCCTCAAGCAAACCGCCTACGCGTGAAGCTCAAATCGAAACCTTTGTTGATCACTACAATCATCAGCGCTACCACGAGAGCCTGAACAACGTCACACCATCAGACGTCTACTTCGGACGTGACAAAGCCATTCTACAACAAAGGGAAAGGATCAAACGAAAGACGCTTGAAGCACGCCGCTTGCATCACCGCCAGCGCGCCGCATAATGAAGCCAACCAGATGAGCCAAGCACTCTCTTAGTTTAAGCCGCCTTTGGACCCAAAAACTCTGCTGACGTATAAAATTATCCTGCTGGGGATAGAGCCGGACTCTAGGGTCCGTAGGTTGTGCAAGTTACCGCACGCGCCATAAGGCGCAAGCAAGCGCGGTCCGCTTGTTCGGCGGTCATGCCGGCGAATTGCGCATCATAGCCGCCGGAACGGGGTACAACATTTCGTAATGCTTCGCCAAATGTGCCCAGCTCGGCAAGGGCTGTCTGCAATAATAATCTCTCGGCCGAATGTTGGCTTGGGTAGCGCCCCAATGATACACCATAAAGCCTGCTGCCGGTTGAGGCTGCGCGAGTGACGATCTCGGGCTCGGTCTCGGGCATGACAGCTGCGGCCAGCTGGATTGGGCGCGGTGTGGGTTGTGTTTCGGGAACCGGCTGAATGGCTTCTGGCTCGGCGACCAACTCAATCACCTGTTCGGCTTCGGTGGTCACGGTTTCCAACGTGGCGGTGATCTCGGTTGAGACATCCGGCACAACCACAATCGTTGCGACCTCAGTTTCTTCTGGCAAATCTTCAAGGGCGTGATCGACGGCTTGTTCGATTGCGGCCATCAAGGCGGGTGAAGGCACGCGGATCGGTCTAAGTGTTGGTCGGGGGCTGGTGGCGATAGCACTGCTCAACAATTGTGTCGAGCTTGGCGCTAGATCGTCGCTATCTGAGTAGATTGGTAGGGCAGGTCGGCGGATCGTGGCCTGTGACGGCGCGCGTTCAAACCCCATATCCAACAGTTCCATGATCCGTTGATTGCGTGACGCGGTTGAGCTTCCGCCGAAAACGGTCGCGATTATACGCTCTTGTCCGCGCTCGGCTGACGACACAAGGTTAAAGCCTGCCGCGCGGGTGTATCCCGTCTTGATCCCGTCGGCACCGCGATACGCGTCTAGAAACCGCCGGTTGGTGTGGTGCACTTCGGCAATCCCGGCATCCGCTGTGCGGCGCGAGAACAGGTTATAATAATCTGGATAGTCATAAAAGATGTGCCGCCCCATCGTTGTCATGTCGCGGGCGGTGGACAGGTGCCCCTCTTCGGTCAGACCATTGGCGTTGCGAAACGTGGTCCGGGTCATTCCTAAGGCGAGGGCAGTTCGGTTCATCCGGCGCGCAAACGCGGCCTCTGATCCCTCAATTGCTTCACCAATCGCTGTCGCGGCATCATTTGCTGAGCGAACGGCAGCTGCGCGGATCAGATAGCGCAGCTGGATTTGTGATCCTGCACGCAGGCCCAGCCGTGAAGGCGGCTCTGCCGCGGCATTTTGCGAAACCGTCACGAGCGTATCCAGCGTGATCTCGCCCATTCGGATCGCCTCAAACGCAATATAAAGCGTCATCATCTTGGTCAGGGAGGCGGGATGTAGACGTGTGTCAGCATTGCGCGAATGCAGCACTTCACCCGTGCGGGCATCGATCACCATCGCCGCATAGGGCGCAGCGCGTGCTGCACTGCCCAACACAGTGGACAATAGCATCAAAAGCCCAATAAGGGCGCCGAAAAATGATATACGTCCCATGGGACCTGCTCTATCTGCCTCTACGCCGTCTTATGCGGCTGTAGTTTAGCCTTACCTGATAACTGTCCGGATTACCAAGACAATCTGGGTAAAAGTCACGCCAATTGGTGATCATTGACGTTGGGTGGTAGATGTAGTGATCGCCCTGGATGCGCCACCTAGATATGCGAAGGATGCAGATGCATGCTTTGCTGCAAAAAAGGTCAATCGGTCGCGTGACGTCTGGGTTCGCTAGCTGTTAAGCAGTCTAGACTGTACAAGGACTGCCCATGACCAAACCATTCGATCACCAAAAGACCCGCGCCTCTGTGTGGTTTCGAAGCTTGCGTGACCAGATTGTTGCGGCTTTCGAAGACATTGAGCAAACCCATGGTGGGGACGCGGAGGTTGGTCAGTTCGAAGTTTCGCGAACCACACGTGGTAGCGATGATGGCTCAGATGCTGGTGGCGGTTTGATGAGCGTGATGCGCGGTGGCTGCGTCTTTGAAAAGGTCGGCGTCAACGTTTCAACCGTTTATGGCACCTTAGGTGAGCGGGCGGTCCAAGCGATGGCTGCGCGCAAAGACCTGTCTGGCCTGAAAGACGACCCGCGGTTCTGGGCCTCTGGGATATCGCTGGTGGCGCATATGCAAAACCCGCAGGTTCCGGCGGTTCACATGAACACGCGCATGTTCTGGACGCCGCATGCCTGGTGGTTTGGTGGTGGGTCCGACCTGAACCCCTGCATCGAATATCCCGAAGATACGTCGTTCTTTCATGACACACAGAAGCAGCATTGCGATCTGCACGACCCCAATTATTACCCGCGCTACAAGGCTTGGGCCGATGAGTATTTCTACATCCCGCATCGAGGCCGGGCACGCGGTGTTGGCGGCATCTTCTACGATGATCACAACACGGGCGACTGGGAGGCGGATTTTGCCTTTACCCAAGACGTTGGTCGCGCGTTCCTTCCGGCGTTTCTGGGATGTGTGCAGCGGCGTCAGCATCAGCCATGGTCAGAGGCGGACCGCGAAACACAGCTGATCCACCGTGGTCTCTATGCTGAGTATAATCTGGTCTATGATCGCGGCACAAAATTTGGGCTTGAAACTGGTCACGATGCCAATGCCGTTTTGATGAGCTTGCCACCGATCGCGAAATGGACCTAGGCGGGCGCGTCAAATACCGCGTGAAAATCCCTGTCGTAGCCTTGCCCATCCAGTGTCTGGCCTTGGGCAATCAGCGCGCCCAATCGCCCCAACTCATCTGAAGATTTCGCAGATGCCCCGTTACCGCCCGTCAGCAGCGTCATCCGGTCCGAAATCCGGGCGATATAGGGATAGTCGGTTGCGGTGTGGGTGATGGCGCAACTGTCGGTATGGGTGGCCTGCATCCGCAAGCCGGGCAAAAATCCACGCAGATGGTCCAGCAATTGCGCGCCAACCTCCGGATTACCGGGGGTGCGAAACCAAGCGGTCATCTCAGCATCAGTTTTCAGCGTTGGGCCATCATCCTCGCCGCCGATTTTTACATACCATTTGCCATCCGGATATTGGATCGGTGGCATCACATAGAGGGTATATCCGAGGCTTTGCGAAAAGATGATCGCGGTGGGCATTCCGGCTAACATCTCACGCTCAGCCGCGTCAACTTCGGTGAATGCAATCGTGCGGGCATACACTGTCATCGTCGGGCACCTTGGCAGTAATCCGTTGGTCTTGGCATATGCACCCGTCGCCATGATCACCTGATCTGCCGACACGGTCGCCCCACCGGCGCAACGAATGTCCAACGGCCCCGGACCGATAGAGACATCAGTCACATGGTCGCGGTAAACCACGGCACCTTGCACCTCGGCGGCGCGGGTCTGTGCATCGCGCAGCAGGCGGGGGTTGATGTAGCCACCGCCGTTTTCCTCATAGGCGGTCCGCGTTCCCTCAACAAACGACAGGTAGGGAAAACGATCAGCCAACGCGGGCCCGCTTAACCGCTCATGCGGTAGGTCCAGTGCCTGGGCAACGGCATAAAACCGATCTGCGTAGTCGCCACCCGGCCCCTCACTGCCCCCGGTCACAATCGCGCCGCAGGGTGTATAGAACCTGATGCCGCTTGCGACCTCGATCTCGGCATATCGGGCAATCGATCGCGCGGCCAGGCGTGACCAATCGGCCTCTGGTGACAGGTGCCGTGTCACGCGCCCTGCATCATGATGGCTTGCAAACGGTCCATTGTGGACTTGGCGGTCCGCAGGCTCATCCGGCCCAATTATCGCAACACGCAACCCTTGGGCGCTAAGATGTCGGGCTGCAGCACTGCCCATCAGGCCGCGTCCGACCACTGCGAAATCGAAACGTTTTGTCATGTCGCGGCCCTAGCCCCTTATCGCCTCTAGCATCAGATGGACGTTGTCTGGGTCCGCATCTGGGGTGATCCCATGGCCCAGATTGAAGATATGTGGCCCATTTTTGAAAGCCTCGACAATTGCCTTGGTCTCATCAACCAGCGCTTGCCCGCCTGTGACCATATGTTTGGGATCCAGATTACCCTGAACACAACCATCAACCTGCAAATTCTTGGCCGCCCAAGTTGGTGAAACACTGGTATCAATCGCGAGGGCATCGGCGCCAACCGCCTTGGCAAATCCGACATAGGCATCGCCTGCCTCACGCGGGAACGCGATAATGGGTGTGTTGGGATGGCGTAATTTCAGCTCGGATATGATCGCCTTTGTTGGGGCCAGTGCGTATTTCGCGAACGCCTCACCTTTCAACGATCCTGCCCAACTGTCGAACAGCTTCACAACCTCGGCGCCGGCATCAATCTGCATTGACAGATACTCGATGGTGGATGCCGTCAGCAGTGCCATTAATGCGTCAAATGTTGCAGGGTCTTCCTGCCGCAACTTATGCGCCGGTGCCTGATCCGGCGTACCTTTGCCCGCAATCATATAGGTGGCAACGGTCCAGGGCGCCCCAGCAAAACCGATCAACGCTGTTTCGGGGGGCAATTCACGCCGTACGATCCGCAAAGTCTCATAGATTGGGGCCAAATGATCATGAATATCATCTTTGCCTTTTAGCGGTGACAGGCCCTCTGGCCCTGTAATCGTTGATAGACGCGGACCTTCGCCAGTAACAAACCACAGATCTGCGCCCAATGCCTCCGGGATCAGCAAGATATCGGCAAACATGATTGCGGCATCAAATCCGTAGCGCTTGATCGGCTGCAACGTGACTTCTGCTGCCAGATCAGAATTGTAGCATAGCGACAGGAAATCTCCCGCCTGTGCCCGTGTGGCGCGGTATTCTGGCAGATATCGCCCTGCCTGGCGCATCATCCAAACCGGCGGTGTTGGCAGGGTCTCTCCGGCCAGGCTCCGCAGCAGCTTTTTCGTCTCGGTCATAGGGGTTTCCTTCTGTCTTATCCTACCGTCTGGACGTCGGGTCAAAGTGTCAAGACAGCCCCAGTTGTTAACTGAAGTTGACACAGTTAGAAAGTTTCCATGACGTTCAATTTGCCCACTCCCGCTGAACCCCTGAATATTGGCACCCGTGGGTCTCCGCTGGCCTTGGCTCAGGCGCATGAGACCCGGCAAAGGCTGGCCACCGCCTTTGATTTACCGCCTGAGGCATTCACCATCGTGGTTATCAAAACCACCGGTGACAAGGTGCAGGATCGCCCGTTGAGGGAGATCGGCGGCAAGGGATTGTTTACCAAGGAAATCGAAGAAGATATGCTGTTGGGCAAGATCGACCTTGCTGTTCACTCGATGAAGGACATGCCAGTTGATCAGCCCACCGGCTTACTTTTGGACACTTATCTTCCGCGTGAAGACGTGCGCGATGCATTCGTTTCCATAAGCCATAACAGTTTGGCCGATCTTGCGCCCGGTATGCGCGTCGGGACCTCATCGTTGCGCCGCCGCGCGCAATTGATGGCCCATCGTCCCGATTTGGAAGTGGTTGAGTTTCGTGGCAACGTGCAGACCCGGATGAGAAAGCTGGGTGATAATGTTGCTGATGCCACTTTCCTTGCCATGGCCGGGCTGCGGCGTTTGGGGATGGAGGCGGTCGCAAAATCCGCCTTGGAGGTTGAGGATGTCCTGCCCGCCATTGCCCAAGGTGCCATCGGGATCGAGCGGCGTGCGGATGATATGCGTGCCGCGATGATGCTGGAGGCGATCCACCATACTCCAACTGGTTTGCGTCTGGCCGCCGAGCGTTCGTTCCTGCGGGGATTGGATGGATCTTGCGAAACCCCGATCGCTGGTCTGGCAGAACTGTCGGGCGGGACATTGCGCCTGCGTGGTCAAATCCTGCGACCTGATGGATCAGAATCGATGGTTGATGATGCCAGCGCACCCGTTGAGGATGGCGTGGCCCTTGGCGCAGAGATGGCCGCGAAACTTCGGGCTGCTGCGGGCGATGATTTTTTTGACTGGATTATTAGCTAAATTCGCCGAAGGCTGCGAAATTTGGGAAATGATTGGTGCCGCCTCTTGACCCTCCCGTGACTGGAACCCTTATGTATCAGCTAATCACTGATGATCGAGGGACCCCATGGCAAAAGATATGACCCTGACAGAGATGCGATTTGGGTTGGATAACCTGTCGTGTGGCAGTTGCGTTGCGCGTGCCGAAAAGGCGCTGGCGACTGCGCCCGGTGTGCAACAGGCGCGGGTCAATCTGGCCACAAAGCGCGCCGCCATTACCATCGATGCCGACTTCGAACTGCCTTTGCTGACAGACGTTATGCAAAAAGCCGGCTATCCGCTGCATGTTGATACGCCCAAGGATGCCACGGTTGAGGATGAGCAAAGCCATCTGCGCCGAAACCTCATTCTGGCGGCTCTTTTGACGCTGCCGGTTTTTGTGCTGGAAATGGGCGGTCATCTTTTTGTGCCGTTTCATCACTGGGTAATTGCCACGATCGGGCAAGGCCCGGCCTGGATCTTTCAATTTGTGCTGACCTCGGTGGTCTTGTTCGGCCCGGGGGCCGTGTTTTTCCGGCTTGGTGTTCCCGCCCTGCTACGCGGTGCGCCTGAGATGAACTCCCTAGTTGTGCTTGGTACTTTGGCAGCGTGGGGCTATTCGACGGTCGCAACCTTTGCGCCATCCTTGCTGCCTGAGGCCAGCCGGTATGTGTATTTTGAGGCCGCAGCGGTCATCGTCACCCTGATTTTGCTTGGCAGATATCTAGAGGCGGGCGCACGCGGCCGTGCTGGGGCCGCGATCCGTGGCCTGATGGATTTGACGCCAGAGACCGCAACCCTGATCCGCGATGGGCGTGATATCACCATTGCTGTCGGCGATATTGCACCGGATGATCTGATCCGCCTCTACCCCGGTGAACGCGTCGCTGTGGACGGGATCGTCACTGAGGGCACCAGCCATATTGATGAGGCGATGATCAGTGGAGAGCCTATTCCAGTTGAAAAGCGCCAAGGTGCCACCGTGGTCGGCGGCACGATAAATGGCACAGGTGCCCTGATATACCGCGCCACCCATGTCGGTCGTGACACTGTATTGGCAAAGATTGTTGAGATGGTCGATACTGCCCAATCGACGCGCCTGCCGATCCAAAGCCTGATCAACAAAATCACTGGTGTCTTTGTCCCTGTGGTTCTGTCCATCGCTACCTTTGCAACTGCGGGTTGGTGGATTATCGGTGGGGATCCAGCGCAAGCGCTGGTCATTGGCGTTTCTGTGCTGATTATTGCGTGTCCCTGTGCGATGGGTCTGGCAACGCCGGTCTCGATCATGGTGGGCACCGGACGGGCCGCAGAACTTGGGATTTTGTTTCGCCGGGGTGAGGCGCTTCAGCGTTTCGCGGACGTCGATGTGGTGGCGTTTGACAAGACTGGCACCCTGACCGAAGGCAAACCCACTGTTCGCGCTGTGATCAGCTATGGCACTCAATCTGTCGATCAGATCTTGGCGCTTGCGGCGTCGGCTGAGCGCCAGTCTGAACACCCCTTGGCGCAGGCCGTCGTGCAACATGCCCAAACGCGCGGTTTGACCCTACCGGTGTTGACGGAGTTTCAAAGCCTGACAGGGTCCGGTGTCATGGCGCAATTGGGCGATGGGCAGCTGTTGCTTGGGTCTGACAGATTGATGGTTGAGCGCGGGCTTTCGCTACCTGATCAAGACGCCACCTCGGACGCCACTACGATCTATCTGGCGCTGGACGGCTTAGTGATCGGGCGCATTGATCTGACCGATGCCTTGAAACTCCATGCCGCATCCACAGTCATACATCTGAAGGCACGGGGTATTGAGGTTTTATTGCTGAGTGGTGATGCTGCTGGTCCCGTGGCGGCGGTTGCCGCCGAATTGGGCATTAACGACGCCCGCGCGCGCCTGCGCCCCGAGGACAAATTGATGGTCGTTGAGCAACTGCGCGCAAGTGGTCGCGTTGTCGCCTTTGTCGGGGACGGCATCAACGACGCACCCGTTCTGGCGGCGGCTGACGTCGGCATTGCCCTTGGGTCCGGCACGGACATCGCGATAGAGGCGGCTGATGTCGTCTTGATGTCGGGTGATCCCGCAGCTGTGACCACCGCACGTGCGTTAAGCGCGGCGACCATGCGCAACATCAAACAGAACCTTGCCTGGGCCTTTGGCTATAATATCGCGTTGATCCCGGTGGCGGCAGGCGCATTGGTGCTGTTTGGTGGCCCACTTTTGTCGCCGATGCTGGCGGCGGGCGCGATGGCGGCCAGTTCAGTCTTGGTTGTCTTGAATGCACTCAGACTTCGGAGGGTCACATGAACATTGGTGATGTCGCAACGCAAATTGGCCTTCCCCCAAAAACTATCCGTTACTATGAGGAAATAGGTCTGGTCGCCCCAAATCGCAGTTCCAATGGCTACCGCGTCTTTTCCCAAACCGATGCGCACAAGCTTGCGTTTCTGGGCCGCGCCCGGTCGCTTGGGTTCTCGATTGAGGAATGCCGCGCATTACTGGCACTTTATCAAGATCGTGGCCGCGCCAGTTCAGATGTCAAACAGATTGCTCAAGGCCATTTGCAAGAGATCGAAGCCAAGATGGTTGAACTTGCAGCCATGCGCGACACGCTGTCGGACCTGATCAATAAATGCGCAGGTGATAACAGGCCAGATTGCCCGATCCTGTCAGATTTGGGCAAGTCGAGTTTAGCGCAGGCGAAGCTCTGATTTGATGTCAAAGTAAAGTGGCATAGCCGGGTCAAAGGTGACCCCGACCGTTGTGCCGACCTTCAGCTCAATTTGATCATGCGACTCGACAATTACCTTGGTGCCGTCAGGTGAGGTCAAATAGATGTAGCTGACGCCGCCCAATTGTTCGCCTAATTCAACCCGGTGGGTGTTTCCCTCAACGACTTTGACATGTTGCGGCCGGAGCCCAACCGTCACGCCGCCATCATTGGGCAAGTTAACGCGGGGGGTCAGGGTTGCACCGCCCAAACCGGGGACAGTGATGGTGCCATCCTTGGCGTGGGCATCAAAGAAGTTCATGGCGGGTGAGCCGATGAACCCCGCGACGAATTTATTGTCAGGGTCGTTATAAAGCTCCAGCGGACGCCCGGTTTGCTCAATCTGACCTGCACGCAAGACAACGATCTTATCGGCGAGTGTCATCGCCTCAACCTGATCGTGGGTCACATAGATCATGGTTGCGCCAATTTCTTGGTGCAGGCGTGCGATCTCTACGCGCATCTCAACGCGCAATTCCGCATCAAGGTTCGACAGCGGCTCATCAAACAAGAAAACTTCAGGACCGCGGACAATCGCGCGGCCAATGGCGACCCGCTGACGCTGCCCCCCCGATAACGCCTTTGGTTTACGGTCCAGATAGGGGCCCAACTTTAGGACGCGGGCGGCCTCGTCAACTTTGGATTTGATTTCAGCCTTGGGATAGCCGTTCATTTTAAGACCGAACCCCATATTCTCACTGACGGTCATATGGGGGTAAAGCGCGTAGGTCTGAAACACCATCGCGACACCGCGCAGGGCAGGGTCGGCATGGGTCACATCGCGGTCGCCAATATTGATCGTGCCGGCGCTGGTCTCCTCTAGACCTGCAACCATGCGCAACAACGTAGACTTGCCGCAGCCTGACGGGCCAACGAATACACAGAAATCGCCATCATCAATCTCTAGGTTGATGCCATGAACGACCTGAACATCGCCGTATTTCTTGATTACATTCTGTAGGATTACGCTGGACATGGATCAGATCCCTGTTGCTAGTGGTATGTTGGGCAGATCGGGAAAGCGCCAAAACTGGGCTTCTTCTGCAATGGCTGTAGCGGTATTTTGGATCAGGGGAACATGGGCTTCTAGGGCATCCAAGGTTGTGCGCTCAGTTGATGACGTAACGGACAACGCGCCCAGGACGTGGCCGCCATTGGTGCGGATCGGCATGGCGACGCAAATAATTCTCGGCTCATGCTCTTCGCGATCAAATGCATATCCGCGCGCGCGGATCCTTGTCAGTTCAGTGCGCAGGGCCTCAGCACTGCTTAGGGTGTTGGGTGTAAAAGGATGAAACGATTGTTGTGCAAGAATACGTGAGACTTGATCTTCGCCCATGAACGCGATCATCGCCTTGCCAACACCAGTGCAATAGGCCGGGCCAACTTTTCCAGCTTGACTGTACATGGCCAGCGGTTCGCGCGCGTTCCGTTTATCGACATAAAGGACTTGGGCGTTATCCAGCTGGGCCAAATGTACGGTTTCCCCAACCTTTGCTGACAACGCGTCCATATGGGGCCGGGCAATCGGGGCCAGCGAACTGGTCTGCCACGCGGCGTGCGCCAACCGGACCAGACGGATGCCAAGCGTGTAGGTTTGACTTTCAGGATCATAGCTCAACATGCCTTGATTGGTGAGCGTTTGGACAAACCGATAAAGCGTTGCTTTGGGATAGGGGCTTTGGAGCAGCAACTCAGTGAACCGGACCGGGCGGCCAAAGCCTGCCACTTCGTCCAACACGCCAAGCGCCTTGCCAACTGTGCCATCGCCCGGTTTGTCCATTTATCTGTCCTCCCTGTGGTTCCCTTGACTGTTTGGTCTGAGGAAACTGTTGACAACCCTAAGCCGACTCACGTTATGATTTCAACATAAGAAACAGCGTACCAAATAATGGAACCTTATAGGGAGGAAACCATGAGTTCTATATTTAAGACGTCGCTTGCGGCGCTCACAGCTGCGACACTGTTTTCGGGAGCTGCTTTGGCCGATGGCCACGCACTTGCCGGTGACTTGCGCATCTTCTCAGACATGTCCAACCCAGCACCGCGTGCGGTGATGGAAGGTATGGTTGAGCGGTTTGGTGCCTTGCACCCAGACCTAAACATCGAACTGACGGTCATCGACCGTGAGGCGTATAAAACGCAGATCCGGAACTTCCTGACTGCAAACGCACCAGATGTCGCAACATGGTACGCTGCAAACCGCATGCGTCCATACGTTGAGGCGGGCCTTTTTGAGGACGTTTCTGACCTTTGGGCTGAGGAAGAGATCGCAACCGGTCTGGCCTCTACGCGTGGTGCGTTGACCATCAATGGCGCCCAATGGGGCGTGCCTTACACATACTATCAGTGGGGCGTTTACTACCGTGAAGACATCTTTGCAGAGCTTGGCTTGTCTGAGCCGACAACATGGGCCGAAGAACTGGCAAACTGTCAGGTTATCATCGATTCTGACCGGGCGTGTTACACCATCGGTACCAAGTACCTTTGGACTGCTGGCGGCTGGTTCGACTACCTCAACATGCGCACCAACGGCTTTGATTTTCATATGGCGCTGACCCAAGGCGAAGTCGAATGGACCGACGCCCGTGTTCGTGAAACCTTTGCAAACTGGCGCACCCTGATCGACATGGGTGCGTTCATCGAAGACCACCAGACCTACAGCTGGCAAGAAGCCCTACCTGCAATGGTTAACGGCGACGCAGTTGCCTACTTGATGGGTAACTTCGCGGTTGCACCTTTGCGTGATGCAGGTCTGACCGACGATCAGCTCGACTTCTACCAGTTCGTTTCCATCAACCCTGATGTTGAACTGTCCGAAGATGCCCCAACTGACACATTCCACATCCCGTCAAACGCGCAGAACAAAGATGCTGCGCGGGCCTTCTTGCGGTTTGTTGTGTCGGCTGAGAACCAAACCATCATTAACGGCGGCGACGCACTGGGCCAGCTTCCAGTGAACTCTGCCTCCTCAATCGATGATGATGAGTTTTTGGCGCAAGGCTTTGAGATGCTCAGCTCGAACTCTCCAGGCGGTGTTGCGCAGTTCTTTGACCGGGACGCCCCGGCTGAAATGGCTGGCGTCGCGATGGAAGGTTTTCAAGAGTTCATGGTATTCCCAGATAGCCTCGATGAAATCCTCGAGCGTCTGGAAGATACCCGTCAACGCTCTTACTGAAAATGCCGGGCGGGGGACAATCCCGCCCTGTTCAAGCTAAGGCATCCACTTTGGCAACCACGCCAAAGTGGATGTTCTTACCAACATATTTCCATGCCGAAGCGGACCAGACTTGCCGTCATCACGCATCGGCGGCCCATCTGTAAGCCATCATCGTATTGTCCGGCTTTCACATGCGCCAAAGCTTCAAAAGGTCAGCCCCATGAGCACCGCAACCACCAACGCCACAATCGTTGTTCCGCAACGCAGCTGGTATCGGCGCAATGAGATTGCCATCACACCATGGCTGTTCCTTGCACCCGGTGTGCTCTTCTTTACCGTCTACGTCATGTTGCCGATCTTTCAGAGCTTTAACCTCTCGCTTTATGACTGGAATGGCCTTGGCAGCGTGGAGCAGAACGGAACCTATGTTGGCCTGGACAACTATGTTGAGCTGATGGGGGATCGCAACTTTGAGATCTCGATGTGGAACAACGCAAAATGGTTGCTTATGTATCTCTTGGCGATCCCGGGCGGGCTGTTCATCGCCCTGTTCCTGAACCAAACGGTTCGCGGCATTCGCCTCTATAAGTCTTTGTTTTTCTTTCCTTTCGTTCTTAGCCAAGTAGTTGTGGGCCTTGTGTTCAGCTGGTTTTATCTACCGAATGAGGGGCTTTTGAATCAGATTCTTGGCTGGTTCGGTTCTGATGGTGTGAACGTTCTGGGCGACCCTACATTGGCGACCTACGGCATCATCGTTGCAGGCCTTTGGCCACAGACTGCGTATTGCATGATCCTATATCTTACCGGTCTGAATGCGGTCGATCCCGAACAGGTAGAGGCCGCACGTCTGGACGGGGCCAAAAGCTGGAAGATGCTGTGGTATATCATTATACCGCAGCTGAAACCGGCGACATTCATCGCCTTTGTGGTGACCATCATTGGCGCGCTGCGGTCGTTCGATCTGATCTCGGTAATGACAAATGGTGGCCCGTTCGGTCGTACCCGCGTCCTGTCATTCTATGTCTGGGAGAAATCCCTCAGTGAACGGGGCCTGCAATATGGCTATGCCGCGGCTATCGCTGTGGTCCTGTTCCTGATCATGCTGTGCTTTATCGCCTATTTCCTTTGGTCGATGTACCGCGATGAAAAATCTGGTGGCTGAACCGATGACCATAAACTTTTCTGGAAGAACCTAAGCTATGTTCCCAACACCCATTGAAAAGACCTCACGCGCTTGGCAGCTTGGCTATCAAGCGCTGTTGCCCTTTGCACTGTTGATGTGGCTGTTGCCGCTGATCGCGGTCATGGTGTTCTCAATCAAACCCGACGTTGATTTCACCACCGGGAACTACTGGGGTTTTCCATCGTCGTTTGATGCGGTGTCGAATTATGGCCGAGTCTTTTTTGACAGCAACATGCCGCAATACCTGTGGAACTCTGTCGTGATTACCGTGCCAACGGTTATTGGGGCGGTGGCGCTATCGTGCATGACTGGCTTTGCGCTTGGCATCTATAAGTTCAAAGGCAATCTGCTGATCTTCTTCATGTTCATCGCGGGCAATTTCGTGCCGTTTCAGATCCTGATGGTTCCAGTGCGTGATCTGACCGTGAACATGGGGCTTTACGATACCCGTTTGGGGCTGGTTCTGTTTCACATCGCGTTTCAAACTGGGTTCTGCACGTTGTTCATGCGCAACTTCATTCGCGCCCTGCCGATAGAGTTGATAGAGGCTGCGCGCGTCGAAGGCGTCACCGAGATACGGATTTTCTGGTATGTGGTTTTGCCCTTGATGCGCCCGGCGATTGCGGCGCTTAGTGTGTTGGTCTTTACCTTCATCTGGAACGATTATTTTTGGGCTGTGGTCCTGACCCAAGGCCCTGGAAGCCAACCAGTTACAGCGGGAATTACATCGTTTAATGCGCAATATCGTGCGATGTATCACCTGATGAGCGCTGGCAGCCTTGTTGCCGCCGTCCCACCCGTCATCATGTTCTTTGCGATGCAAAAACACTTTATTGCAGGTCTAACCCTTGGGGCTGTGAAGTAACCATGATCAAAATTGCTTTTATCGGCGCAGGTTCGACGATCTTTATGAAGAATATCGTTGGTGATGCGCTGCAGATGCCCGCGTTGGCGGACGCCCAAATTGCCTTGATGGATATCGATCCGCTTCGGTTGGCGGAATCTGAACTGGTGGCGTGCAAGATCATCGCGGCATTGGGTGTTGGCGCAACCGTCAAGACGTTCGCGGATCAGCGCCGCGCGCTGGATGGGGCCGATTTCGTTGTCACCGCGTTCCAGATCGGTGGCTACAAACCCTCAACCATAATCGATTTTGAGATCCCCAAAGCTTACGGATTACGCCAAACTATTGCCGACACGCTTGGCGTTGGGGGGATCATGCGGGGCCTGCGCACCGTGCCGCATCTGTGGTCGGTCGCCGCCGACATGGCTGAGTTGTGCCCAAATGCGCAACTGCTGCAATACGTCAATCCAATGGCGATCAACACTTGGGCGCTGGCCGAACGCTATCCCCAGATCAAACAGGTCGGCCTGTGCCATTCGGTGCAAAATACCGTCGAAGAATTCGCCTATGATTTGGATATCCCGCAAGACGAAATCCGTTACCGCGTCGCAGGCGTAAATCACGTCGCATTCTTTCTGGACATCACCCATCAGGGCCGCGATCTGTATCCTGCGTTGCGCCAAGGCTACCGCGCTGGCCGGATCCCAAAACCGCCGCTGCACCAACTGCGCTGCCCCAATAAAGTCCGCTATGAGGTGATGGACCATCTGGGCTATTTCTGCACTGAAAGCTCTGAGCATTTAGCTGAATACGTGCCGTGGTTCATCAAGGATGGTCGGAATGATCTTATAGAACAATTTGGGATCCCGCTGGATGAATACCCAACAAGGTGTCTTGAGCAGATGGCAGATTGGTCGACGCAAGCCAAAGCCTACAGCGCGTCCGATCAGATCAAGGTCACCAAAAGCCATGAGTTCGCAGCAGAGCTGATGAACGCGATCGTCACTGACACGCCTTATTTGGCCTACGGCAATCTGCCTAATCACGGCCAGTTGCCGCAATTGCCGATGGGCGCCGCCGTTGAGACCCCTTGCTTGGTCGACGCCAACGGCGTGCAGCCGACTACGATTAATGATATCCCACCGCAACTGGTTGCGCTGATGCGTACCCAGATCAATGTGCAAGAACTGACCGTCCGGGCCCTGACCGAAGAGAATTCAGAATACCTGTATCACGCGGCCATGATGGACCCGCACACTGCCGCTGAACTGGACCTGCGTCAGATACGGGCCCTTATGACCGATCTCTTGGTTGCCCATGGCGACATGATCCCCGAATGGGCGCGAAAAAGGAAAGCCGCATGACTAAACGTCGCTCCCAAAATTGGTATGGCAAGCACGACAAGGACGGGTTCATTCACCGCTCTTGGATGAAAAATCAGGGCTTTCCTGATCACGTATTTGACGGCCGCCCAATCATCGGTATCTGCAATACTTGGTCGGAACTGACACCTTGCAACTCGGGCCTGCGCGTCCTTGCTGAGGGGGTCAAGCGCGGCGTCTGGGAGGCGGGCGGCTTTCCAGTTGAGTTTCCGGTGATGAGCCTTGGGGAAACCCAAATGAAACCAACTGCGATGTTGTTTCGTAATCTGTTGGCAATGGATGTTGAGGAAAGCATTCGCGCCTACGGCATTGATGGCGTCGTGCTTTTGGGTGGCTGCGACAAAACAACCCCCGGTCAGTTGATGGGGGCGGCATCGGTCGATCTGCCGTCTATCGTGGTCAGCTCTGGCCCAATGCTGAACGGCAAGTGGAAGGGCAAGGACATCGGGTCTGGCACCGACGTTTGGCGGTTTTCTGAGGACGTGCGCGCTGGCGAAATGACCTTGCAGGATTTCATGGCGGCTGAGTCTGGTATGTCGCGCAGCGCAGGCGTTTGTATGACGATGGGAACTGCCTCCACCATGGCCTCAATCGTTGAGGCGATGGGGATGAGCTTACCGACCAACGCAGCTTTGCCTGCAGTTGACGCCCGCCGCATGGCACTGGCGCATCTGACCGGAAAACGCATCGTCGAGATGGTTGAGGAGGATCTTAAACCGTCTGACATCATGACCAAGGCCAGCTTTGAAAACGCGATCCTTGCCAATGCGGCTGTCGGTGGCTCAACCAATGCGGTTGTTCATCTGTTGGCACTTGCGGGCCGTGTCGGCGTTGATCTGACGCTAGATGATTTTGAGATCGGTGGCGAAGTTCCACTGCTGGTCAATTGTATGCCGTCGGGCACTTATCTGATGGAGGATTTTTGCTATGCTGGTGGCATGCCGGTTGTCTTGTCAGAATTGGCAGGTGCGAACCTTTTGCGCCGCGCACGCACGGTTCTGGGGGGCGATATCAGCGTCTATTCTGACGGCGCCGAATGCTATAATTCGGATGTGATCCGCAGCTTTGCAGATCCGCTGAAACCCGCCGCTGGTCTGCGAGTGTTGCGCGGTAATCTTGCACCCGATGGGGCCATCGTCAAACCATCCGCTGCGACCGATGCATTGCTGGAGCATGAAGGTGTGGCGCATGTGTTCAGCTCTATCGAAGATATGAAAGCCAACATCGACCGCGAAGATTTGCCCGTGACCAAGGACACTATTTTAGTGCTCAAAGGCTGCGGCCCCAAGGGCTATCCTGGCATGCCAGAGGTCGGAAATATGCCGATCCCGGCCAAGCTGGTGAAAGAGGGCGTTCGTGACATGGTCCGCGTCAGTGATGCCCGGATGTCGGGCACTGCCTTTGGGACCGTCGTGCTGCATGTCACGCCTGAGGCGCAAGCGGGCGGGACATTGGCGCTGGTTCAAACCGGTGACCGGATCAAGCTGTCGGCAAAAAATGGCATTTTGGAATTACTAGTCGATGAGGTTGAGCTTGCCACGCGCCGCGCCGCTTGGCAGCCAGATCCACCGCACTACACGAGGGGTTATGCCAAGCTTTATGTTGACCACGTGTTGCAGGCCGACAAAGGGGCTGATCTGGACTTCCTCGTTGGCAAGGATACACGCCTTGTGACGCGGGAAAGCCACTGATGCCGGCGCGCGTCGGATGCATCAGTTGTGCATTGGATGCGCAGCGTTTGTGCATCCTGAATTTTGAGGGTTCGAATGACTGATTTGCCTACCTATCCCGATCTTGACGGTGCCTCCGTGTTTATCACCGGTGGCGGCTCTGGCATCGGCGCATCATTGACTGAGGGTTTTCTAAAACAAGGCGCCAAGGTTGCGTTCGTCCAACGCTCTGACGGATCGGAATTTGCGGATCAGATGGTATCTGAAACTGGTCAGCGCCCACTATTTATTCAATGTGACATCACCGATATTGAGGCATTGCAAGGCGCGGTTGCCCAAGCGTCCGACGCGCATGGCACCGTCACCCGTTTGGTTAACAATGCTGCAAATGATAAACGGCACAGCACCGAAGAGGTGACACCGGATTTTTGGGATTGGATGCAAGCCATTAATCTTAAAGCGTATTTCTTTGCATGTCAGGCGGTGGTTGCGGGAATGCGGGACGCAGGCGGCGGTGCAATCGTTAACTTCTCGTCGATTTCCTACATGATGGGCAACGCCGGATACCCGGCCTACACCACTGCGAATGGCGGTATAGCCGCGATGACCCGCAGCCTTGCGCGGGAATTTGGGCTGGACAAGATCCGGGTCAACTCCTTGATGCCCGGATGGGTCCTGACACAAAAGCAACTGGACCTTTGGGCCAACCCAACAGATCTGGCCGCACATCTGGAACGCCAGTGCCTAAAGTCGCATTTGGCCCCGCAAGATATCGTCGGTGGCACGCTGTTTTTGGCATCTGACGCTAGCCGCATGATGACGGGCCAAGCCCTTGTCATTGATGGTGGCGTCGTGGTCACCGGATGATGAGCGCCTCCCCTAAATATGCCGATTGGATTGCTGTTGATTGGGGCACCTCACGACTGCGGGCATGGGCCATGCAAGGCGTCGATACTGTACTATCTTACGCTTCTTCTGATGATGGAATGGGGACGCTAACGCAGCCTAAATTTGAACCCGCACTGCTGCGCTTGATTGAGCCTTGGCTTGGTGCGGGCCACATCAATGTCGTGGCTTGTGGCATGGTCGGATCACGTCAGGGATGGGCTGAAGCGGCTTATGTGCCGGTGCCCTGCAAACCCGGCCTCGCCCGTCTGCATCCGGTCCTCACATTGGACCCGCGTATTTCACTATCCATCCTGCCCGGCGTCAGTCAGGCCAACCCGCCAGACGTCATGCGCGGCGAAGAAACTCAGATCGCGGGGTTCCTGCACAAGTTCCCGAATTTCGACGGTGTGTTGTGTCTGCCCGGAACGCACACCAAATGGGTGCACCTAAGTGCTGCTGAAATCGTAAGTTTTCAAACCTTTATGACAGGCGAGATGTTCGCACTGCTCGCCACGCAAAGCGTGTTACGTCACAGCGTCGATCCCGATCATCACACGCCTGATCTATTCTTGGAGGCCGTAAGCGATAGCCTGTCGCGTCCAGAGCGTATCGCGCAACGCCTGTTTTCTCTGCGGGCCAATGGGTTACTGAATGGCCCTGACCCACAGGCCGCGCGAGCCCGTTTATCGGGTAGTCTGATCGGGTTAGAGCTGGCCGGTGCGCGCCCGTATTGGTTGGGCCAACAAGTCGCAATTGCCGGAACCCCAGCCCTAGCTGCCCTTTACGAAACCGCTCTTGCCGCCCAAGGTGTGCCTGTCGAATGCTACGCGGCTGACGATCTGACGCGCGCAGGTCTGGCATCGGCTTATGCCTCTTTAACGGAGATTGCAGTATGAGCCGCCCTTTGATTGCGATCTTGCGTGGGATCACGCCTGCCGACGCTGTCGCCGTTGCTGGCGCGTTGGTTGACGCCGGTATTGACCGGATCGAGGTGCCGTTGAATTCACCTGATCCCTTTGACAGCATTGCGAAAATGGCCACTGCCTTCGGTGATATCGCCTTAATCGGTGCGGGGACAGTTCTGACCCCGGCAGACGTCGAAAAGGTTGCCCAAGCGGGGGGGCGGATCATCGTTTCCCCCAACACCAATACTGCGGTGATTGCGGCGACAAAATCGCTTGGCCTCCAAAGTTTTCCGGGGGTTCTGACCCCAAGCGAGTGCTTTGCAGCGCTGGGCGCTGGTGCCGATGGCCTGAAGGTTTTTCCAAGCGTCATGATGGGGATTGATGGGCTGAAAGCGATCCGTGCAGTGCTGCCCAAAGAGACTGAGATCTACATGGTTGGTGGCGTTGGCCCCGCAAATTTTGCTGAATGGCTGGCCGCCGGAGCCAGTGGATTTGGCATCGGAACAGCGCTTTATCAACCGGGCCGCAGTGCCGCAGATGTCGCCAAACGCGCCGCTGAAATGGTCCTGTCCTTCGATGAGGCAATGGGATGACATCCGTCATTTTTGATGATCGGGCCTGTTTGTTGGGTGAGGGGCCATTGTGGCACCCGTTGCGCCACCAACTGTTTTGGTTTGATATTATGGGCAAACGGTTGCTGTCACAGGATCAATCAGGCCCCAAAATCTGGCAATTTGACAGACATGTCTCAGCGGCTGGATGGGTTAATTCTGATCAACTGATAATCGCATCAGAGCGAGATTTGTTCTTGTTTGATCTGCAAGATGGATCGCAAACCACGCTGGTCCCGCTGGAGGCGGACAACCCGATTACCCGGTCAAACGATGGGCGTGCTGATCCGCAGGGTGGCATATGGATTGGCACGATGGGTAAGCGTGCGGATACAGACGCGGGCGCGATCTACCGCTATTATCGCGGTGAGGTTCGCCAGCTTTTTGACAAGATCTCGATCAGCAATTCGATTTGTTTTTCACCTGACGGCGCGTGGGCGTATTTCTCAGACACTGCGCAACATCTTGTCTGGCGCCAGCCACTGACCGCCACTGATGGATGGCCAAACGGTGAGCCTCAGATCTATTTGGATCACCGCAAAACCGGTCTCAACCCAGACGGGGCCGTCGTTGATACTGACGGTAATTTCTGGTGCGCGGAATGGGGCGCAAGCCGTGTGTCTTGTTATGATCCGGCTGGACAGATCTTACACCAGATTACCGTTGCAGCGTCGCGGCCGACATGCCCTGCATTTGGTGGTTCTGATCTGTCAGTGCTCTATGTGACCTCTGCGCGTCAGGGCCTAGCACCCGATGCTGAGACTACGGAACCTGACGCCGGAAAGACATTTGCGATTTTGACAACGGCGACGGGCCAAAAAGAACATCAGGTGATTTTGTGAAACGAACGCTGGGAACTTGTTACTATCCCGAACATTGGCCCGAAGAGATTTGGGCCGAAGATGCCGCGCGGATGGTTGAGATTGGCCTGACATGGGTCCGGATCGGCGAATTTGCCTGGTCCCGGCTTGAACCGCAACCTGGGCAACTGGATTTCGGTTGGATGGACCGAGCGATCGCGACGCTGGGGGCGGCAGGCCTCAGGGTCGTTCTGGGCACTCCGACTGCGACGCCACCCCGCTGGATGCTGGAACGTTACCCCGACATGCTGGCAACTGATGCCCAAGGCCATCCGCGCGGCTTTGGCTCACGTCGCCACTATTGTTTTAGCCATGATGGGTTCCGTACGGAGGCTGTTCGTATCACCGAATTGCTGGCGCATCGGTATGGATCGAACCCGCATGTTGCGGCATGGCAAACTGACAATGAATATGGCTGCCATGATACGACGCTGTCGTATTCTCCTGCCGCGCGCGACGCATTTCGTAATTGGTGCGCGCAGCGATATCAGTCGCCTGACGCGCTGAACCGTGCTTGGGGCAATGTGTTCTGGTCGATGGAATATGCGCAGTTTGATGAAATTGAGCTGCCTGCCCTGACAGTGACTGAAGCGAACCCGGCGCATATGATGGCGTTTCGGCGGTTTTCGTCGGATCAGGTTGCTAGATTTAATCTGACACAAGTTGATGCGATCCGTCGCCATTCCGATGTGCCAATCTCACACAATTACATGGGCCGGATCACAGAGTTTGATCATTTTGAGCTGGGTAAGCAGATGGAGATCGCGACTTGGGACAGCTATCCACTTGGCTTCCTTGAGGATCGCCTAGAGGCATCAGATGGGCATAAACGCCACTTCATGCGACAAGGTGATCCGGATTTTCAGGCGTTCCATCATGATCTTTATCGCGCCGTTGGCCAAGGCCGCTGGTGGGTTATGGAGCAGCAGCCTGGCCCAGTGAATTGGGCGCCGCATAACCCCGCACCACTGCCCGGAATGGCACGGCTTTGGGCGTGGGAGGCGTTCGCCCACGGGGCCGAAGTGGTCAGTTATTTCCGCTGGCGACAGGCGCCTTTTGCGCAAGAGCAGATGCATGCAGGTATGTTGCGCCCTGATAGTGTCGCAGCCCCGGCATATCATGAGGCCGCGCAGGTCGCCCAAGAGTTAAAGGCCATGCCAGAGGTTGCAATCGCGCAGGCCCCGGTTGCGATCGTCTTTGATTATGCGTCGGCGTGGGCCTGGGATGTGCAGCCGCAGGGCCGTGGGCTGGATTATTTTCGACTGGTCTTTGATATGTATCGTGGCCTGCGTCGGCTGGGGCTGTCGGTTGATGTGATAGCGCCGGACCGCGCCCATCTGCAGGGGTATCAATTGATCCTTGCACCGGGACTGGTCACCTTACCGCGGGCGTTTCTGGATGCGCTGATCGCATCACGCGCGACCGTTATCCTTGGGCCGCGCGCCAATTCCAAAACATCAGAGTTTTCGATCCCGAACCCGTTGCCCCCCGCGTTGCCAGACTTAGACATTTTGGTCTCACGCGCTGAAAGCCTGCGCCCGGATGTGTCCGTGAAGGCAATTGGTGGTGGGGCTGTGCGGCATTGGCGTGAGATGCTGGAGGGCACGGCTGATATCGTTGAGCAGGCTTCTGATGGTTGGCCAATCCTATGTAGGTCTGGAAAGCTGCATTATCTGGGCGGATGGCCGGATGAAGTGTTGTTGGACCGGATCTTGCGCCGTGTTGCTACTGCCGAACATCTGGCCGTTCAGACTATGCCTGAAGGGGTGCGCCAACGCGACGCCGCAGGGACGCGTTTCGTGTTCAATTACAATCCTGCTCCGGTTGAGTTTGATGGTGAATTCTTACCCGCAGCTGGCGTTACTTGGCACGCTATTTAGTCTTTCTTCGGCGACGCATAGGTCGCATCAAGCCGGGATCGCAGATAATCTGCCCCGGTGATCGCGCCATATTTTGCAGGCCCAGTGCCGGGAAGAGCTGTGACAATCGCGTCAGGATTTGGATCCAGAAAAAACGCGATGGAGCGGCGCGACTTTTTGGGCGGCAGAACCCGGTGCGGCGTGGAGACATAGAGGTCATTCGTCCACCGCATTAGGCAATCCCCGATATTGACCACAAACGCCCCATCAATATGGGGCACATCAATCCAATCGCCGCTGCGCGGTTTAACCTGCAAGCCCGGCACGCCATCTGTCATCAATAGTGTGAGTGAGCCATAGTCGGTATGCGCGCCCGCGCCGATCTGGGCATCCGCGCCAGAGGCTGCAGGATAGCTGAGAAGCCTGAGTGTCGCGATCGGTTCAGAAAAATGGGCGGCAAAACTGTGTTCGGCAAGGCCCAGATCCAGTGCTATTGCCCGGTGCTGATCAATCCCAGGGGCCTGAACTGTTGTGAAATAATCCAGCATCACTTGCTGAAATTCGGGTAGGTCAGGCCACAGATTCACACCGCGAAAGAGCTCTCCGGCTAGAACGCGCGGATCATCAGCTGACATGTCGTATCCAACATTGAAGGCCTCTTTTTGGTCAACCAGTTTGCTGGTTTCATCCAGACTTTCAGTTCCCATAGCGGCCCAACCCCGATTGTGCGGGTTGGTGTAGATCGACAAAGGTTCCTTTTGCGTCTTGGGCAAGGCAAAGAAGGCGGCGGCTTGTGCAAAGGCAGATTGGATTAGCGTGGGCGCAACGCCGTGGTTTTCGACCAGAAAAAACCCCGGAACACGTGCGGCTTGGCCAAGGGCCGCCACAATACCAGTGCGATCAGCACCCGAGGTGAACAGCGGCCAATCGATGACAGGTATCATGCGACCACCCGTGGCCGGACCGGCGCCCGCCCGCACTGGGCAACCATCCTGTCCATCTTACGTGCGACCTTGGCCAGATGTTTTGCACGCGATGCAGTGGTTGAGCTGTCCATCAAATGATGCGCTGCATAGCTGGTCTTGCAGCGCTTGGCGCAAATCAGACGCACACCGCGCAGCAATGTCCGCTTGCCCGGAGCGCCGACAAGTTGGGTCAGCCACCAGCTGGCACCGCAGGTGGTAAATAGGCCCATATGCGTGATGTTGGTCAACCCTGGGCGAATGTCGTTGTTCGTCTCATCGGGCATCTTGAACGCGATGCCGGGCACCATGACCCGATCTAGCCAGCCTTTTAAGATTGCTGGTAGACCGTACCACCACGTTGGGTACACAAAGATCAGCGTGTCGCACCATATCAAGTCATCGACGTCTTGTTGAACCGGGTTCTGGTTAGTTGCGGTGTCCTCATAGTTGCTCCATTCCGGATCACTCAGGATCGGATCAAACCCTCGCGCATAAAGATCTGTCACACGACATTCGACATCTGCATCCGCCAGATTTTGGACAATGACATCTCGCACTGCGGCCGTAAAACTTGTTGGTTTTGGGTGTGCGTAGACAATCAGGGCCCGCATCTAGAACGCCTCCATCTCTTGACCGACACGCCCAAGGAACGCCGCACGCGTATTATCGCTGGCCCGGTTCATGTCATAAAGCGCTAAATAGCGCATCTTGTCGGGCAGACACGCATGCCAAACTGCGCGCGTGACGCATTTTCGTGGCGGATCGCCTATCATAAAAGCGCGTATGCGTGTACTGACATAGGTCGTAACGGCGGCCAGTTTTTTGATATGGGTCAGGTTGGGTTTTACTTTGCCATCCTCCAGCCGAAACGACACGCCGGGCAAAAACACCCGATCCAGAAATCCCTTCAAGATCGCGGGATACCCAAAGTTCCAAACCGGAAATACCATGACCAACGCGTCAGCGGCGCGCACGCGTTGCACGTATGACGTGACGGAGGTGATATTGTCCGGCTCTTCATGATAGCCGCGCCGCTCAGCCTCACTTAGAATCAGGTCAAAGCCTTCGATATTCAGGTCGCAATCATCAACCTCCCATCCTTTTTCATTCAGTGTGGTTACGACCTTTTCGTGCAGCGCAGCCGAAAAGCTTTCGGGGCAGTAATGCGAAAAAAAGGACAAGGGCGCGGCTCACTCGGCGGCCTCCGGCGTTGGTGTCATATCGGCGTAGCGATACATCGTGCTGTAGTCGAAATCAGGATCATCCCATGAGATCATTTTGCCGGGGTTCAGCAATCCTTTGGGATCAGCCTCCCGCTTGAAATCGATCTGGCGTTTGTCGGTAGCCTGGCGCCCACCTTCCTCCAGCGTATAGCGGTGCGGATTGAAGATCATCGCGCCAGCCTCTTCGTGCAGGCGGACAATCTCATCAAGCCGCTCCTCAGTGGTGAATTTCACCAGACTAAGGCCTGCAAAGATCACTTTGCCATTGTCGCGCAGCACTTCTAGATGCTGCAGGACCTCTGGGCTTAGCGTGTCGCGCATTTTTTTGATCAGGTTCAGATGCTCAGGGAAGCCGTAGCGGACTTGCAGATAGGTCACTGACGGGTCAACCTTTAGCGCGCGCAAAGTCGTGTGGTTCCAGCCATATTCAAAGACTGGTCCGGGCGTTTTAGCCCAGTCATAATCATCAGACCGGTAAATCAGTTTGGCATTGGGGCGACGGTCAAGGAACGTCAGGAACCCATCCATGGAATGGGGCGCGACCATCAACCCTATCAGCGTATCTTTATCGGTAATATAGGGATTGATCCGGGCGAAATAATCAAACGGGGCAGGGGCCTCATAGATCGATGCAAGCTTAATCAAGATGCCGTCTTGGTTAGCCAGATCATGGGCGAACTCGGTCGCTTCCATGAAATCCTCGCAGGTCACAAACAGCTCAATCCAGTCATAGCCCGGGGCCAGCGGGATCTCGATATCAGTAATGATGCCATTGGTGCCATACGCATGAGAGACGCGGGCCAGTTCCTCACCGCGAAATTCGAGCACGCGTGGCTCTTGCTCCATCGTCACGACCCGAAGGCGGATGATGTTGCCCAGATCCCGCAGGGAGCCCCAAGTGCACGACCCAACGCCACCAGAGCCACCCGCGATGAACCCCCGATGGTGGCTGTGGCCCAAGTAGAGCTGAACATGCGAATTTCCTGCCCAGAATGCGCCTTGCACGCGGCATCCAGATCTTTGAGCAGACAACCGGGCTGTACGATGACGCGGCCCGGATGGATCTGTTGGACTGCAGCCATATGGCGCAAGTGCATTACGCATCCACCGCGCATTGGCATGGCCTGACCATAGTTACCGGTTCCGGCCCCACGCGTGGTGACGGGCACATCGTGTTCATAGCAGACCCTCAGGATCTCAATGACTTCCGCTTCGGATTTCGGGTTTACTACGAAGTCAGCCTCTAGATGGTCCATCCGGGCCTTTAGAACTGCTGAGTACCAAAAGAAATCACGGCTTTTGGCGCGGATGGTGGCGGGATTTTCGTCCTGTTCGATATGGGACAGGGCGGCCTTAGCGGCGGCGATATTTGGGGTCATGACAGCTCCATCAGATCATCCAGATCGGCATAGTCTGGAAGTGTTCGGTCAATTTGCTTACCGCCCCGCAGGACGATCCTGTCTGATTGTGGGCGGGCGAAAAGTTCAGTCCAGCTTCGGGCCTTGCAGATCACCAGATCAGCAGGCGCACCGGGTGTAAGTGACGGCGCATCAAATCCACACGCAGTAGCAGGATTGGTCAAAAACGCCTTGGTCCAATCATCGGCGGAATGGTCCAGATGACCGATCCGCGTCGCCTCTCGCATCACCTCAATCATGTCCATGTCGCCGTAAGCGTAGAATGGATCACGCGTGTTGTCGGACGCAAATGAGACTGAGATCCCGCGTGCCTTCATCTCATGCACAAGGGTGATGCCCCGAACGCGCGGTGTGCGCGTAGATCCCAAGGGGGACCGGCCTTGTAGATAAAGGTTACACATCGGTAGGCTGACTACGTTGATCCCAGCCTTGGCGACCAGATCCAGCGTATTGAGCGCGCGGGCCTCATCTTGCACGGACAGAGAACAGCAATGACCGACCGTGATGGGCGCCTCAAAGCCGACCTCGATTGCAACCTCGGCGATCATGCGCAGGGTCTCAACACTTGGGTCAGTCGTCTCATCAACATGGAAATCTGCGTGCAGGCCGCGCGCGGATGCCATCGCAAAGAAATCAATCAGGGTTTGGCGTAATTTGGGCATGGGATATGTGACCATGCCCAACACCCCCCCGCTATCCGCAACCAGATCAGCGGTATGTTTAAACGGTCCATCAAGTGAAAATCGATCACAGCCAATCAGGCAGACCGCTTGTAGATCTATCCTGCCCGCCCAGTCGGCGCGTAAATCACGAAACATTGGCCAGCTAATATCATCTTGCGGCGAAATGCTGTCCAGATGGGTCCGGATCGCGCGGGTACCGTGGGCGTAGGCGCAATTCAGTGAAAAACTTGCCCGCTTGGTTAGGTCTTCGGCGCTCCAATTGGCGGAACTGTCGGCGCGAACTGTGGTCAGCGCACCGATGAAACTACCGTCAGGATTGGGTGCGCGGCCCCAGATGTGACCCTTGTCCAGATGGGTATGCATGTCGATGAACGCTGGAAAGACCATAGCGCCTGCCATATCGATGGTTTGGCCCGGTGCGCTGCTGATCTGCCCGTTTGCGATAGAGATGTCGCGGCGGACCAGATCACCGGGCTGGTCGATCAGGCAGGCAGGTAGGGTGATGTTTGCAAGGGTGATGGGGCCGCTAGGCAGAGCGCGAAAATCCATTAACCATCCCGTTTCAGGGCACTCTCATGCCATTTGCGCAGCAACATGTGACTTATAAAGCTGAGCCCGGCAAAGATCACAACACCGGCGGCTGCAATCAACAAAAGGGCTGCGAACATCCGCGGGATATTCAGCCTATAACCAGCCTCAAGAATACGAAACGCAAGGCCAGATTCGATACCGCCAGTGCCTGCCACGTATTCGGCAACAACAGCCCCGATT
>JBLHOS010000038.1:0-26986 GCA_047623825.1 Paracoccaceae bacterium
TGACTCAAGGGGTGGCCAAATTGGATGGTCTTGCAAGCTTTGCTTTGACAGAATCGACTTTGGCGGCCTAGAACTGAACAAGCGTTCAATTAAGGGAGGGGCGGCGATGTTTCACGCATCCATGCAGTTTGATCTAGGCGAAGACGTCAACGCGTTGCGCGAAATGGTGCATCGTTGGGCGCAAGACCGGATCAAACCGATGGCCGCTGAGATCGACAGATCCAACGCATTTCCGCCTGAGTTGTGGTCTGAGATGGGGCAATTGGGGTTGCTGGGCATCACCGTCGACGAAGAGTATGGCGGTGCTGGCATGTCCTATCTGGCCCATACAGTCGCGGTTGAGGAAATCGCGCGGGCCAGTGCGTCGGTCTCATTGTCATACGGCGCGCATTCAAATCTGTGTGTGAACCAGATCAAGTTGAATGGCACGACCGCGCAAAAGGCCAAGTACCTTCCGGGCTTGATCTCGGGCCAACATGTTGGGGCGCTGGCGATGTCAGAGGCGGGGGCTGGCAGTGATGTGGTCAGCATGAAATTACGCGCTGAAAAACGCAACGATCGCTATATTCTGAACGGTACGAAATACTGGATCACAAATGGGCCGGACGCAGACACATTGGTGGTCTACGCAAAGTCTGACCCGGATGCGGGCTCCAAGGGGATCACCGCGTTCCTGATCGAAAAAGAGATGGTCGGCTTTAGTACTTCGCCTCATTTCGATAAGTTGGGAATGCGCGGGTCCAACACTGCCGAACTGATCTTTGATGACGTCGAAGTGCCGTTTGAAAACGTGCTTGGCGAAGAGGGCAAAGGTGTGCGCGTGCTAATGTCTGGCCTTGATTATGAACGGGTTGTGCTGGCCGGTATCGGCACCGGCATCATGGCTGCCTGTCTGGACGCGATCATGCCATATATGGCTGAGCGTAAGCAGTTTGGGCAGCCGATCGGATCATTCCAACTGATGCAGGGTAAAATGGCCGATATGTATACTGCGATGAATTCGGCGCGCGCCTATGTCTATGAGGTCGCAAAAGCCTGTGATCGTGGTGATGTCACCCGGCAAGATGCGGCGGCGTGCTGTCTTTATGCCTCTGAGGAGGCAATGAAGCAGGCCCATCAGGCGGTTCAAGCCATGGGGGGCGCTGGGTTTCTGGCTGATAGTCCGGTTGCACGCCTGTTTCGTGATGCCAAACTGATGGAGATCGGTGCGGGCACATCAGAGATCCGCCGCATGTTGATCGGTCGAGAGATGATGGGGGCGATGGGATGATCCGCGGAGCGCAGTTGTGAAGATCGTATCGAACTTCTTGCCGGGGGCCGAAGCTGCCAAAATAAACCGTGCAGCCCATCTGCAGGCGCTTGGCATAGCCAGCGAGGCCGCAGCGCTGGCCGCCGCTGGTGGTGGAGAGAAATCGCGCGCGCGCCATGTCTCGCGCGGTAAGATGTTACCACGCGAACGTGTGGCCAATTTACTGGACCCCGGATCGCCGTTCCTTGAGATCGGGGCCACTGCCGGACACGGGATGTACGACGGTGCCGCACCATGTGGTGGGGCGATTGCGGGGGTTGGTCAGATCCACGGCCAGGACGTGATGATCGTGTGCAACGATGCGACTGTAAAGGGCGGCACGTATTATCCGATTACCGTAAAAAAGCACCTGCGCGCCCAAGAGATCGCTGAGGAATGCCATCTGCCCTGTATCTATCTTGTTGATAGCGGTGGGGCGAACCTGCCCAATCAGGATGAGGTGTTCCCTGACCGTGATCATTTTGGCCGGATCTTTTATAATCAGGCAAGGATGAGTGCCAAGGGCATCGCGCAGATCGCGGTGGTCATGGGGTCTTGTACGGCCGGCGGGGCCTATGTGCCTGCGATGTCTGACGTCACGATTATTGTCAAAAACCAAGGGACCATCTTTCTGGCGGGCCCGCCATTGGTCAAGGCAGCAACAGGTGAAGTGGTAACGGCCGAGGATCTGGGTGGCGGCGATGTGCATACGCGCCTGTCTGGCGTCGCCGATTATCTGGCTGAGGATGACACGCATGCATTGGCCTTGGCGCGCCAAGCCGTAGGCTCATTGAACCGCAGTCACCCCAAGACCGTGAACTGGGCAAATCCTGAGGAGCCCGCCTATGATCCAGAGGAATTATTGGGCGTCGTTCCGGCGTCGCTGACCACGCCTTATGATATTCGCGAAGTGATCGCGCGGGTTGTCGACGGGTCCCGATTTGATGAATTCAAGCCGCGCTTTGGCGAAACTTTGGTCACTGGGTTTGCCCATATCAGAGGCTGCCCGGTGGGCATTGTCGCCAATAATGGTGTGCTGCTGTCAGAGGCGGCGCAAAAGGGCGCGCATTTCATTGAGCTATGTTCGCAACGCGCGATCCCCTTGGTGTTTTTGCAAAATATCACTGGTTTCATGGTCGGTCGCAAATATGAGAATGAAGGCATCGCCCGGCACGGCGCCAAGATGGTGACGGCCGTTGCCACGACCAACGTGCCCAAGGTTACCATGGTGATAGGTGGATCATTTGGGGCTGGAAATTATGGCATGGCGGGGCGGGCGTATCAGCCGCGGTTCATGTGGTCATGGCCCAACTCGCGGATCTCGGTCATGGGCGGCGCGCAGGCCGCGGGCGTTCTTGCGACCGTCAAGCGCGACGGGATCGAGCGGGCGGGTGGCACATGGTCGTCCGAGGAAGAAGCCGCATTCAAGCAACCGACAATTGATATGTTTGAGCAGCAGAGCCATCCACTTTATGCCTCAGCCCGGCTGTGGGATGACGGGATCATTGATCCACGCAAAACCCGGGATGTGCTGTATCTGAGCCTGTTGGCCGCCCTGAACGCCCCGATTGAGGAGACACGTTTCGGCGTGTTTCGGATGTGAAAATGCGGCCCACACATCCCACGCAAAAGTCATACACACCCAATGCATATGTGGTCGCCTGTTTAGGCCGCCAGACTTTGAGTATTTTGGCCAAGAAAAAGGGCAAGTAATGTTCAGCAAGATCCTGATTGCCAACCGCGGCGAAATTGCCTGTCGGGTCATCGACACGTGCCGAAAATTGGGCGTTGCAACCGTGGCAGTGCACTCGGATGTCGATGCCACAGCGCGCCATGTCGAAATGGCTGATCAGGCGGTGTTGATCGGGGCGGCCGCCCCGTCGCAAAGCTATCTTCGCGGTGATGTGATCATTCAGGCAGCCTTGGACACTGGTGCGCAGGCGATCCATCCAGGATATGGATTTTTGTCCGAGAATCCCGATTTTGTGGAGGCCGTTGAGGCGGCAGGCCTGGTCTTTATCGGACCGTCCGCATCAGCGATCCGCAAGATGGGTCTGAAAGATGCCGCCAAGGTGCTGATGGATCAGGCCGGAGTACCAGTTGTCCCGGGCTATCACGGTGCGGATCAAGATCCGGGACATCTGAAGGTTGAGGCGGCACGCATCGGGTATCCGGTTTTGATAAAGGCGGTTGCGGGCGGTGGCGGCAAGGGCATGCGCAAGGTTGAGGACGCGGCAGGGTTCATCAATGCCTTGGAAAGCGCCAAGGCAGAGGCGTTGGGCGCATTCGGTAATGATGATGTTCTGGTTGAAAAATACGTCAACACGCCGCGTCATATTGAGATCCAGGTCTTTGGTGATGGCACCTCAGCGGTTCATTTGTTTGAGCGCGATTGCTCGTTGCAACGGCGGCACCAGAAAGTGATTGAGGAAGCTCCGGCCCCCGGCATGACACCCCAGATGCGGGCCGAGATGGGCCAAGCGGCGGTACGGGCGGCTGAGGCGATCGGATATTGTGGCGCGGGCACGGTTGAATTTATCGTTGATGCCAGCGATGGGCTGCGGCTTGACAGGTTCTATTTCATGGAGATGAATACGCGGCTGCAGGTTGAGCATCCGGTGACGGAGGCCGTGACGGGGGTTGATCTGGTTGAATGGCAGCTTCGCGTGGCGTCGGGTGAAAGCCTGCCTTGTCAGCAAAGCGAGTTGCACCTGCACGGGCATTCATTTGAGGCGCGGCTGTATGCCGAGGATGTGCCCAAGGGTTTTTTGCCGGCCACAGGGACGCTGGACCATCTGTCATTTGCCCCCAATGTGCGGGCCGAAACTGGCGTTCGGGCCGGCGATGAGATCAGCCCGTGGTATGACCCGATGATTGCCAAACTGGTGGTTCACGGGGCCACGCGCGCGGTGGCGTTGCAAAAGATGGCGCGGGCGCTGGCGCAGACCGAAGTGGCAGGCTCGGTCACCAATCTGGCGTTCCTGCGAAACCTAGTGACGCATCCAGATTTTGTTGCCGGCAACGTGGATACTGGCCTGATTGAACGCTCAATCACTGCACTTAGCGAGGATCCGGTGGCATGTACCCGGACCCGGTCTTTAGCGGCATTGGCGGCCCTTGGGTTGCATAAAACGGACGACGCGACGCGTGGGTTTAGCCTTTGGGCGCCACTGGTTCAAACGGTGCAGCTCCGTTTGGGCGATGACGAGATTACGGCGCGGACATCAACCCTTGGGCCGGGGCAGTTCAGCGTTGATCTGGGCGAGGTTCAGCACCAGTTGCAGCATGACGGACAAGCGTGGCGGATCGATGGAGCGCTGATCCCTGCCCACGTGGTTCGGCACGCGTCCGGCGTCAGTGTTTTTTGGGGAAATGGCTATCATTTCGGCGTGATTGATCCGTTAGATGTGGTTGGCGAAGAGGTTGTAGGTGCCGCGGTGATTGAGGCGCCAATGCCGGGCTTGGTCAAGGCGGTCTTTGTGGTGGCAGGCACGGTAGTGGCCAAGGGGGACCGGTTGGCGATCTTGGAGGCGATGAAGATGGAGCATACATTGACGGCAGGCCGGGACGGTATCGTCGCCGAGGTTCTGGTCATTGAGGGTGCGCAAGTCAGCGCCGGGGCCGCCTTGGTGCGCCTAGAAGATGAGGACGAGACATGATCAGATTACACCACTGCCCCCAGTCCAGATCGATGCGCAGCCTGTGGTTGCTGCATGAGCTGGGTATTCCGTTTGAGCTGATCGAATGGCCGTTCGACAAGACCCTGCGCAGCCTAGAATTTTTGGCGCTGAACCCTGCTGGACGGGTGCCAGCACTGGAATTAGACGGCCAGACCATCTGGGAAACTGGAGCCATAACGGAGCTGCTGTGTGAGCTATATCCGCACACAGGGCTTGGGCGATTTGCAGGCGATCCGGAGCGGGCGCAATGGCTGATCTGGGTGCACTTCGCGGAGACCATCAGCCAGCATTCTGCGGCTTTGACCCAACAGCATGTTGCGCTTTACGACGATACCATGCGCTCCCCGATCATCATGAAAATTGAGGCACGCCGGATCGAGAAATGCTATGACGCATTGGAGCAGCGACTGGAGGGGCGCGATTATCTGCTGGATAGTGGGTTTTCGGCGGCCGATATCTCGGTCGGGCAGGCGGTCTATATGGCGCGCCACTTTGCCAAGACGGAACCCTTTGAGCGGTTGCAGGCGTGGTATGATCGGATCACAGCCCGGCCCGGATTTGTCGCCTCATTGCCGATTGATCCCAAGGTCAGATTGTATCTGCGTGACTATTTTGAACCTTGGGTCGGGTAAGACGCCGGCCGTGAAGGGATGGACCACATGAGCCTTGTTGAAATCTTTGAGGTGGGCCCACGGGACGGCTTGCAGAATGAGGCGCGTGCAATTCCGACCCAAGAGAAGATCGCGCTGATTGATTGCTTAAGTGAAGCAGGCTTTCGCCGGATTGAGGCCGCCAGTTTCGTCAGTCCCAAATGGGTGCCACAGATGGCAGATGGTGCGGATGTCATGGCCGGGATCACGCGGCGCAAGGGCGTGTCCTATGCGGCCCTTACACCCAACATGCGTGGGTATCAGCGGGCCAAGGCCGCAGGCGTCGACGAGATTGCGATCTTTGGCAGCGCGTCTGAAGGGTTCTCCAGGGCCAATCTGAATGCAACAATCGGCGACAGTCTGGCCCAATTTGCACCGGTCGCAATTGCTGCGGCGGAAGATGGCATCGCGGTGCGGGGCTATGTCTCATGCGTGATCGATTGCCCGTTTGATGGACCGACGCCGCCCGATGCTGTGGCCCAAATCGTCGCCGCCCTGCGCGGACTTGGATGTTATGAGGTCTCATTGGGTGATACGATCGGACACGGCACACCTGAGAGCGTGGCCCGGATGTTGGAGGCGGTCTTGGATGTGGCCCCTGCAGAAGAATTGGCCGGGCATTTTCATGACACCGCTGGACGTGCGCTGGAAAATGTCGAAGTTGCCCTTGGTCTGGGGGTGCGGGTGTTTGATGCAGCGGTTGGTGGGCTGGGCGGTTGTCCCTATGCGCCCGGTGCTGCAGGAAATGTGGCGACCGAGGCGCTGGCCGCCCGGTTGGAAAGTTTGGGTCATCAGACCGGGCTGAACCATGACGTAATTGCCAAAGCGGCCGCGATGGCTCGGGCAATGCGTTAGAAAGGACCAAAGATGGATACTGTAGATCTGCGCGTTGATGCCCGTGGGGTGGCGTGGTTAACGCTGAACCGGCCTGACAAACACAACGCCATGTCGGGTCAGATGATCGATGAGATTACGGCCACAGCAGCGCGTTTGGGGCGTGATCCTGCCGTCCGGGTGGTGGTCCTAGGTGCCAATGGCCCCAGCTTTTGCGCCGGTGGTGATCTTGGCTGGATGCGCGACCAGATGCAGGCAGATGCGGCCACCCGAGCACGTGAGGCTAGCAAATTGGCCGATATGCTGGGCACGCTGGACCGGATGCCCAAACCCCTAATCGGGCGGATCCACGGGCAAGCCTTCGGCGGCGGTGTTGGGATGATGTCGGTGTGCGATGTGGCAATCGGCGCCACGGGCGCCAAATTTGGCCTGACGGAAACGAAACTTGGTCTGATCCCTGCAACCATCGGGCCTTATGTGGTGGCCCGGATGGGGGCTGCGCGCGCGCGGCGTGTATTTATGTCTGCGCGCATTTTTGACGCGTCAGAGGCGGTTGATCTGGGCCTTTTGGCGCGCGCGGTTGATGCGGGCGCGCTGGATGCCGCGATTGAGGCTGAGATCGTGCCCTACTTGGCCTGTGCGCCCGGTGCAGTTGCTGACGCCAAGGCTTTGATCGCCAAGTTAGATCCGCGTGTGACAGACGCCACGGTTGCCATGACCATTGATGCGTTGGTGCGCCGCTGGGAAAGCGAAGAGGCCCAAGAGGGCATCGCCGCGTTTTTTGATAAGCGCAAAGCCAATTGGGTGGACAGCTAGGCGGCGGGGGCGCCGCGCAGCACTGGAAACCAATCGGCGCGTAGCATTTGACCTGCTACCATTTCATGGCCCGGAAATGGCGGCGATGTGGGGCCCGGGCGCTGGACATATCGGGCGTCATCACCAACCAGCCGCAAGGAAAATGCGCGACGCCGTATTCCTGAGGTATTGCCGCGGGCGCCATGTAACGTCTTGAAATGGAATGCAACCGCATCGCCCGGCTCCATTTCATACTCTACCACGCGCAGGCCTTCGGCGTCTGGATCAGGGACTGCGCGGTAGGCGTCTGCATCGGGATAAAACGCATCTTCAGCCAACCAGCGGGTCGGTAAAACAGGTTTCTCCCAAAGATGAGAGCCCGCAACACAACGCAACGACGCCTGTTTGACTGGATCAAGCGGCGACCAGAAACTGACGGTCTGGTGCCCCTCGACAAAATAATAGGGGGCATCTTGGTGCCAAGGTGTCGGTTTTGAGGTGCCGGGCTCTTTGACCAGAACGTGATCATGAAACACCTGAACCCGGTCCGACCCCATCAGGCCTGCTGCGACCTCAACCACCGGTGAGGTACGGATCGCAGCCTCAAATTCTGGGATGCGGGTCCAATTGCAGTAATCGTCAAAAAAGCGTCCGCCTTCGCCGGGCTTAAGGTTTTCGGCAGCATAGGGGCCGGGCATGGCCATATTGGTCTCAATCCCGGCGCGCAGAGCCCCAACATGATCGGCAAACAGACCTTTAACCAGAACGACGCCGTCGCGTTGGTAGGTGTCGATATGGTCTTGGGTAATCAGCGGATGGGTCATGAGGCAGCTCCTTTTGATCCTGTCTGAAAGGCTGCGACTACATTTGCAAGTTTTGATCGTCGCGCCGCGATCGGGCAAAGGTGAGTTGACGACCAATCACCTTCACACAGATGCGACCCGCCTGTGCCAAGTCGCGTGGATTTGGCGTGACGCACCTTATCACCAACTGTCCCGCGACACCCGGTCACTGCCTAAGGTGGCGAAAAAACATCCTTTCGCCCGAAAACTGATGTCGACAGGTGGTAGGGTCGCATTGACCGCCCTGCACGGCAGGCTTAAGTACCATTCAAAGGCTGGGCCAAGTGGCATAATCGGCCAAAGCCTAAGGAGCGACCCCTTTGGAAGACCTGCTCAGAGACTACCTTCCCATTTTGATCTTTCTCGGTCTGGCCATTGGCCTTGGTGTGGTGCTGATCATGGCCGCCGTTGTGCTGGCAGTCAGCAACCCCGATCCTGAGAAAGTGTCGGCCTACGAATGTGGGTTCAACGCCTTTGATGACGCGCGGATGAAGTTCGATGTGCGATTCTATCTGGTGTCGATCCTATTCATCATCTTCGATCTCGAAATCGCGTTTCTGTTTCCGTGGGCTGTGGCTTTTCCGGAAATGTCGATGCTGGGGTTCTGGTCAATGATGGTGTTCTTGGGTGTGCTGACTATTGGGTTCGCTTATGAATGGAAAAAAGGAGCGTTGGAATGGCAGTAGCGACCGGCCTGAATACCGCTGGTGCGGATCGTGACGTTGCGACGCAAGAGCTTAACCGTGAATTGCAGGACAAAGGCTTTCTGCTGACCTCAACTGAGGATATCATCAATTGGGCGCGCACTGGGTCTTTGCACTGGATGACATTTGGTCTGGCGTGTTGTGCTGTTGAGATGATGCACACTGCCATGCCACGCTATGATATGGAGCGGTTTGGTACGGCACCGCGCGCCTCTCCGCGACAATCCGATTTGATGATCGTTGCAGGCACCCTGACCAATAAAATGGCACCCGCCCTGCGCAAGGTCTACGACCAGATGCCTGAACCGCGTTATGTGATCTCGATGGGGTCCTGCGCCAATGGCGGCGGCTACTATCACTATAGCTATTCGGTTGTGCGTGGGTGTGACCGGATCGTGCCAGTGGACCTTTATGTACCGGGCTGCCCGCCCACCGCCGAGGCGCTGCTATACGGGCTCCTGCAGCTACAACGCAAAATCCGCCGTACTGGCACAATTACCCGTTAAGGAGACGCTGGCATGAGCGATAAGGCTTTGGATGAACTGGCTGAGCACATTACCCTGAAACAGGGTGATGCGATTGTTGGCACGGATATCGCCTTTGGGGAATTGACGGTAGAGATCTCGATCGCCTCAGCGCGCGATTTCATCGAGTTTCTGAAGACGGATCGGACCTGCGGGTTCTCGACGCTTGTGGATATCACTGCTGTTGATCAGCCAACCCGTGAGAAGCGGTTTGAAATGGTCTGGCATTTCCTGTCAATGTATCAAAACCACCGGATCCGGGTGAAGGCCCATATCCGGGAGGACGAAATGGTCCCCTCGATCGTCGACGTATATCGGGCGGCAAATTGGTATGAGCGCGAAGTGTTCGACATGTTCGGTATCTTGTTTACCGGCCACCCTGATCTGCGCCGGATCCTGACCGATTATGGCTTTCGTGGTTATCCGCTGCGCAAGGATTTCCCGACAACAGGTTATACTGAAGTACGCTATGATGATGTGTTGAAACGGGTGGTCTATGAGCCGGTATCTCTGGTCCAAGAATACCGCCAGTTTGATTTTATGTCTCCTTGGGAGGGTGCAAAATACATCCTGCCCGGCGATGAGAAAACTAAGGAGGCTGCAAAGTGATGGACGGCAACGCAAGTGGTCACACCTATGACGACGGCTCCTCCGATGCGCTGACTGGTGAACAGAAGATCCGTAACTTCAACATTAACTTTGGTCCACAACACCCGGCCGCCCACGGCGTTTTGCGTCTGGTGCTAGAGCTGGACGGAGAGATCGTCGAACGCTGTGATCCTCATATCGGCTTGCTGCACCGTGGTACCGAAAAGTTGATGGAAAGCCGGACCTATCTGCAAAATCTTCCCTATTTCGACCGGCTCGATTACGTCGCGCCGATGAACCAAGAACATGCTTGGTGTCTGGCGATCGAGAAGCTGACAGGCACTGCTGTGCCGCGTCGCGCCAGCCTAATCCGGGTTCTGTACAGTGAAATTGGGCGGGTGCTAAGCCACCTGTTGAATGTCACGACGCAGGCCATGGATGTTGGCGCGTTGACCCCGCCACTGTGGGGCTTTGAAGAGCGTGAGAAACTGATGGTCTTTTATGAGCGGGCTTGTGGCGCGCGTCTGCATGCGGCCTATTTTCGGCCCGGCGGCGTGCATCAGGACCTGCCCGCTCAACTGATCGACGATATTGAAGAATGGGCAGTCGAATTTCCCGGCAAGCTTGCCGACATCGATACGCTGTTGACTGAGAATCGGATTTTCAAACAGCGCAACGTGAACATTGCGATTGTTAGTGTTGACGACGCGCTGGATTGGGCGTTCTCGGGCGTGATGGTTCGTGGGTCTGGCATGGCATGGGACCTGCGCCGTGCGCAGCCCTATGAATGTTACGATGAGTTTGAGTTTCAGATCCCGATCGGTAAGAACGGCGATTGCTATGATCGCTATTTATGCCGGATGGAGGAGATGCGCCAATCGGTCCATATCATCCGTCAGGCCTGTGCCAAGCTCCGCGATTGCCCCGGCGACATCATGGCGCGTGGTAAGATGACGCCGCCGACCCGCGGCGATATGAAAACCTCAATGGAAGCGCTGATCCATCACTTCAAACTTTACACCGAAGGCTTCCATGTGCCAGCGGGAGAGGTTTACGTCAGCGTTGAAGCACCCAAGGGTGAGTTTGGCGTCTATCTGGTGGCGGATGGGTCAAACAAACCCTACCGTGCTAAGATCCGCGCACCGGGTTTTGCGCATCTGCAAGCGATGGATTACCTTTGTAAAGGTCACCAATTGGCGGATGTTGCTGCCGTTATTGGTTCGCTTGATGTGGTGTTCGGAGAGATCGACCGGTGACAGTTTGCGCCACACATTGCCTTTTTCTTGGAAAAAATACTCCTGCCGTAGGTCTGTGCGATCTAACTCTGCGCCCCGGCACGACTTTGAAGGACACTGACTAAGATGCTCCGCCGCCTGCACAAAGACCAACCCGATAGTTTCGCCTTCATGCCTGCCAATCAGGTCTGGGCCGAGGCCCAGATCACCAAATATCCCGAAGGTCGTCAGGCCAGCGCGATAATCCCGCTGTTGTGGCGCGCCCAAGAGCAAGAAGGCTGGCTGACCCGCCCTGCGATTGAGCATATCGCGACGATGCTGGATCTGGCGTATATCCGGGCGCTCGAAGTCGCGACGTTCTATTTCATGTTCCAATTGGCCCCGGTCGGCGCGGTTGCGCATATTCAGGTTTGCGGCACCACGTCATGCATGATTTGCGGCGCCGAAGACCTAATCAGCGTTTGCCAAGATAAGATTTCCAAACGCCCGCACCAGATCAGCGATGATGGTAAATTCAGCTGGGAAGAGGTCGAATGCCTTGGGTCATGTTCCAACGCGCCGATGGCCCAGATCGGTAAAGATTACTATGAGGACCTGACCGCTGCAATCCTAAGCCAGCTCATCGATGATCTGGCAGCGGGCAAAGTGCCGACACCGGGCCCACAAAATGGGCGCTACGCCTCAGAGCCTTTGGGCGGATTGACGTCTCTGAAGGAATATGAGGCCGGACGCGACCCGCTGAACGTCTCAGCACGTCTAGCGACGGACATTGGCGACACGGTCAAGCGGATTGATGGCACAGAAGTGCCTATGATTGCCAATTGGGGCCGCCAGTCGGGTGGCGATCTGGCAGAAATTCCGGTTGCGTCCAAACCAAAGCCCAAGGCCAAAGCTGTTGCGATCCCAAAACCCGCCAGCGCGACGGTCGCACCTGTTGCCCCTGCCGCTGCGGCCGAAACGCAGCCAGCAAGACTTGCCGATGCTCGTGATGGCAAAGCCGATGATCTTAAGAAAATAAAGGGGATAGGGCCAAAACTAGAGGCCCTGCTGCACACACTTGGGTTCTATCATTTCGATCAGGTTGCCGCCTGGAGCGGCGCCGAGGTTGATTGGGTCGACCAGAACCTGGCGGGCTTCAAAGGCAGCGTTAGTCGTGATGGTTGGGTTGAACAGGCCAAAAAGCTGGTGACGTAATAAGTGACCTTGCGTCGCAACAGGAGACAGAGCTCTCTTCACGCGTTAAAAAGGGTGATGTCTACCAATTGGTCTCACCACCAAAAACCTCGAGGAGAATGAGATGAGTTTGAAATCAGGGATATTGAGTACAACTGAAAAACGCTGGACCATTGCCATAGTTGTTGGTGTCCTCGCAGCTATTCTACTTTACGCGGCGATCGGATGGTCAATCTTTCTAGCGTTGATCGCGGGCATCTTGATCTGCATCATTCTGGGTTATCTATTAGCCATGATGGTCGGTCAGCCTTCTACTCCTCCGGTACAGTCGATAAGTGACGCAGAGCCTGCGCCCCGATCCGCCCCTGCGCCGACGCCAGTACCAACCCCTGCACCCGCGGCAGCTAAGGCCACACCTACACCCGCACCCGCGGCAGCTTCTTCTGGCGAAGGCGCGCGTCCGACGGCCCTTGATGGCCCTCGTTCAGGTGGCTCCGATGATCTGAAACGCATTAAAGGAATCGGTCCTAAGCTGGAAAAACAGTGCAATTCACTGGGCTTTTACCATTTCGACCAGATCGCCGCATGGAGTGCTGCCGAGGTCGTGTGGATGGACCAAAACCTCGAAGGCTTCAAAGGCCGCGTCAGCCGCGATACATGGGTTGAGCAGGCAGGCTTGCTGGCAGCCGGTGGCGACACCGCGTTTTCCAAAAAGGTAGACAAAGATATCGTCTACTAATCTGTTTGTTTGGGTAGGGGGCAGAACCGCCGTAAGATAGGAGTGTCCGTGATGACAACTTTGGCGCAAAATCTCTGGTTGGGATCGGTAGCGACCCAACAAAATCTGATGACTGTTATGAAATTTTCGACCGTCTTCTACGGCAACGCGGCGCTTCAATCGGTCAAATTTGGCTTAACAGCGCCGCTAATGTTTTGGGCGGTGATGGCTCGAACGGGTGCGATCCCAGTTAATGCGATCGCCGCTATAGCGGTCGTTGGGCCGACTTTGGCTGCTCCCGCCCCAGTGCGAGCGCCGGTTTTTACGATCGTGCCCAGCGTCACGCGCGAAGCGATACCTGAACCTATAATCGACGACGCGGTCAGACCTGCGCCCGTCCCCGCCGTCGCAAATGATCTGACTGCAATCAAAGGGATCGGTCCCAAGTTGGCGCAGCAATTGAGCGCCGCCGGCATCACTCGGTTTGATCAATTGGCAGCGCTTCAGGACGATCAGTTGGAGCAGATGAGTTCGACAATCCCCAACCTTTTTGCGCGTGCAGTGCGAGGTGGTTGGATCATGCAGGCCGAGCAATTGGCCCAATCCCAATCCACCTGACGCCAATAAACTGGAGAGAAAAGTACCTCTATGACCGAAACGCCAAAGCAAACCAAAGTCCGCACTGCCCAAATAAGGATGGCCGCCACAGTAATGGCTGCGACCATGATCTTATGGATGGCGGCGCAGTTTTTTGGCGGTCAACTAGGCTTGCCGATTAAATATGCGTTTTTGTTCGACCTTGCGGCAATTGTGGGTCTGGTCTGGGCGCTTTTTGTGACCTATCTAGTATGGCGCGCCCGCAAGAACGACGCGGCGGGCGACAAGGCCACCTGAACAGACAAGGACCCCAGACATGCTTCAGGATAAAGACCGAATCTTTACGAATATCTACGGTATGCACGATCGCAGTTTGGCGGGTGCGAAGTCGCGTGGCCATTGGGATGGTACGGACAAATTGGTCCAGATGGGGCGCGAAAAGATCGTGGAGACCATGAAGGGCTCCGGCCTGCGTGGTCGTGGTGGTGCAGGGTTTCCGACCGGTCTGAAATGGTCGTTCATGCCCAAGGAAAGTGACGGACGGCCGCATTATCTGGTGGTGAATGCGGACGAGTCTGAGCCGGGCACCTGCAAAGACCGTGAGATCATGCGAAACGATCCCCACACGCTGATTGAGGGCTGTCTGATTGCCAGCTCTGCAATGGGCGCGCATGCCAGCTATATTTATCTGCGAGGCGAATACATCCGAGAGCGTGAAGCGCTGCAGGCGGCTATCGACGAATGCTATGACAAGGGTTTGCTGGGCAAGAACGCAGCCGGTTCAGGATGGGATTTCGATCTTTATCTGCACCACGGCGCGGGCGCGTATATCTGCGGCGAGGAAACTGCTTTGCTAGAAAGCCTTGAAGGTCGCAAGGGCATGCCGCGGATGAAGCCACCTTTCCCGGCGGGTGCCGGGCTATATGGGTGCCCGACCACTGTGAACAACGTCGAATCAATCGCGGTCGTCCCCACGATTTTGCGGCGCGGCGCCGACTGGTTCGCTGGATTTGGACGCCCCAATAACGCGGGAACCAAACTTTTTGCGATCTCAGGCCATGTGAACTCGCCCTGCGTCGTTGAGGAAGAGATGTCGATCGGCTTTGAAGAGCTGATTGACCGCCATTGCGGCGGTATTCGTGGCGGTTGGAATAATCTAAAGGCCGTGATCCCGGGCGGATCTTCGGTGCCGATGTTGCCGCGCGACATCATGAAAGACGCGATTATGGATTTTGACTGGCTGCGTGAGCAGAAGTCAGGTCTGGGAACCGCCGCTGTGATCGTGATGGATCAGTCCACCGATGTGATCAAAGCGATCTGGAGGTTGTCAAAATTCTACAAGCACGAGTCGTGTGGTCAGTGCACGCCATGCCGTGAAGGCACTGGCTGGATGATGCGGGTCATGGACCGTCTGGTCAAAGGCGACGCAGAGGTCGAAGAGATCGACATGTTGCTGGACATCACCAAACAGGTTGAGGGTCATACGATTTGCGCACTTGGTGATGCGGCCGCTTGGCCAATTCAGGGATTGGTACGCCATTTTCGGGATGAAATTGAGGACCGGATCAAAGCAAAGCGGGCAGGACGCAGCCCGGCCATCGCCGCAGAATAATATCTGTGGATCAACAGTGTGCCCAGTTCGATGGGGCGCTGTTGGTCGTGGTAGCTGACAGTTAGATTGTTGCTGAGTTTGGTAATGTGGTTCCAAAGGTTAACGCCTTGCCTGGGCGTAGTGCTGAATTTTTCTAGCGTCATCTGGAGCCGTAGGTCGAGGCGGCTGCAGAGGATTGAGCTGTTTGCCCGCACCCCACGTATCACCGCGCTGTTCTCGGTTTGGCAAACACCACAGCACCTGCCGAGCTATGTCTGCAAGACCGTTCACATCTAATTTTATAGACGTTGCTCTGAATGGTTCACGCCAGAGACGAGTGTGAAATAAGTGCTTTGGTGGGTGGTCGCGCGGTCATATTCCCTACGTCGCCGCGGCGCTTGACAGAACAGCAACACGTGTTGCCAACGGTCCTCGCGCTGTGTGTGTTGATTTTGCCTAATTGCGCAAATCGCCCGATTTTTCAGCCTGATCCTATAAAATTCCTTAAACAAGCGTGTCTTCCCAGCAGCATATCTGGGTCAGGACCGTTGGGTGATGGACGGGGGCAGCCAGTCTCGGGTATAAGCGAAAATTCCAAATTCGGCCGGATCTAGCCCATAAAAGGCACAATCAATGACCACTTTCTACCGCTTAGGGCTTATTCTGATTTACATGACGCTCTGTGGAATCGGTGTGGTTCTTGGGTATTATTGGGGGATTGGTGGCTCAATCTTGGGTGTGGCCATCGGGGCAGCTATCGGCACGGTGATTGCCATGAACCTGAACACGCCGGAAAAGATGGAGAACGCGTTCTACTCCATCGTTGTGTTATTGCTGGCGGCGCTGACGATCTATCTGATCGTGACGTTCTGGGGCGTACATCTTTAGGCACAAGTCTGCCCGGCGTTGTGGATGTTATTGCATATCAAGCATCGTGCGCCCCACTTCTGATCTTCAAACCAGTGGTAACGGGAGAGTTTTGTAATGCACATGCAGATGAGATTTTTGATGACATCGATGATTGGGGCGATAGTCGCGTTGGGTCTGGCGGGTTCTGTCATGGCGCAGTCTGCGGACTGGGGTCCGCTGCGTGCGAACCAGCAGTTGACCGACGGATTGGTGGTCATTTCCGTCGGCAACGACATTCGGCAAGCCTGCGACAGTATTTCCGCCCGCCTGCTGCGCGCCTTTACTTACGCCACTGCGCTGGAGACGATGGCAACGCACTTGGGCTATACCCGCGCGGAAATAGAGGAATTTGTGGATGATCGCATCGAGAAAGACCGTGTTGACGCCCTCGCTTTGACGTATCTGATGGTCCGGGGTGTGACACCTAGTGACCCAGAGTCCTATTGCACGGTAGGCCGCGATGAGATTAACGCTGACAGCGAGATCGGACGGCTGTTGCGAGGCGGCTGAGAAACAGGCTAGATACGGATGGTCTTGATCTGATCATCGGGAATAAAGAGGACAGCCGGCATGAGCGACCTGCGCAAAATCATCATCGACGAAACAGAGATTGAAGTAGATCCGGCGATGACGCTAATCCAGGCCTGCGAGCAGGCCGGCGTTGAGATCCCCCGGTTTTGCTATCACGAGCGACTGACGATCGCGGGTAACTGCCGGATGTGTCTGGTTGAGGTTGTTGGCGGCCCCCCCAAACCCGTCGCCTCATGTGCGATGCAGGTCAAGGATTTGCGGCCCGGTCCCGAGGGTTCGCCACCTGTGATCAAGACAAAATCACCGATGGTCAAGAAAGCCCGCGAGGGCGTAATGGAATTTCTGCTGATCAACCACCCGCTTGATTGCCCGATTTGCGATCAGGGCGGCGAATGCGATCTGCAAGATCAGGCGATGGCCTACGGCGTTGATTTCTCGCGCTTCCGCGAACCCAAGCGCGCGGTCGACAGTCTGGAGCTGGGGCCACTGGTTGGCACCGCGATGACACGCTGTATTTCTTGCACCCGTTGTGTGCGGTTCATTTCCGAAGTGGCCGGCATTCCGGAACTTGGCCAGACAGGTCGTGGCGAAGATGCCGAGATCACCAGCTATCTGGGTGCTACGCTGGACAGTGAGTTGCAGGGCAATATCGTGGACCTGTGTCCAGTTGGCGCGCTGACCTCTAAACCCTATTCTTTCACAGCTCGCCCGTGGGAGCTGACCAAGACTGAGAGTATCGATGTGATGGACGCGCTCGGCTCCAACATTCGCATCGACACCAAAGGCCGTGAAGTGATGCGCATTTTGCCGCGCAATCATGACGGCGTGAACGAAGAATGGCTTAGCGATAAATCGCGTTATGTGTGGGATGGTTTACGCCGCCAACGCCTCGATAGTCCCTACATCCGTGAAAATGGGAAGCTGCGCAAAGCCAGCTGGCCAGAGGCACTGAGTGCTGCCGCAACGGCGATGACGGGCAAAAAGTTGGCTGGGCTGATCGGCGACCTTGTTCCGACCGAGGCCGCATTCGCGCTAAAAGCGTTGATTGAGGGGCAGGGCGGGTCTGTTGAGTGCCGTGTGGATGGGGCAAAACTGCCTGCGGGCAACCGATCTGGATATGTTGGAACGGCCTCGATCGAAGACATTGAGGACGCAGAGTTCATTTTGTTGATCGGAACCAATCCGCGCGCTGAGGCCCCTGTGCTGAACGCTCGGATCCGCAAAGCTTGGTCCAAAGGTGCCAACATCGGTTTGATCGGCCAAGCGGTTGATCTGACTTATGACTACGAACACAAAGGTACGGACCGTGCTGCATTGAGTGACGTATCAAACGGCGATTTTTCGGATGATGTCAAAGCGGCGGCATCGGTTGTGATTGTGGGCCAAGGCGCGCTGATGGGCGAGGATGGCGCTGCTGTTCTGGCGCTGGCGATGAAGGCAGCGGAGGCTACGGCCTCTGGCTTGTTGGTCTTGCATACCGCAGCTGCGCGCGTTGGTGCAATGGATGTGGGTGCCGTGACGGACGGTGGCATTGACGCGGCATTGGACGGCGCCGAAGTTGTCTACAACCTTGGTGCCGATGAGATGGACGTGCCGGCGGGCCCCATTGTGATTTATCAAGGCAGCCATGGTGATCGGGGCGCACACCGCGCAGATATCATCTTTCCGGGGGCGGCCTATTCCGAAGAGAGCGGCCTGTTCGTCAACACCGACGGTCGCCCGCAACTTGCCATGCGCGCTGGATTTGCACCCGGTGAGGCCAAGGAAAACTGGGCCATTCTACGCGCACTTTCCGCTGAGATCGGGACCGCATTGCCCTATGATACGCTGCCGCAATTGCGCCAAGCACTGGTGGCCACGGCTCCGCATCTGGGACTGGTTGATGAGCTGGCAGAAAACATATGGCAGCCGGTCGCTGAGGGTCCACTCAATAAAGGGCCGTTTGGCCAGGCGATCAGTGATCATTTCCTGACCAACCCGATTACACGTGCCAGTACGTTGATGGCTGAGCTGAGTGCCTCTGCGAAGGCTCGGCAAAAAACGGCGATCGCGGCGGAGTAAGGCAGATGTGGCGCGCAGGCTGTTATTTTGCCATCGCGGTGGTCCTAACCGTAACGGCAGGTTGCACTCCGAACGGTGATCTGAGCCCGAACGTGGCCGCGGAGTTCACCTATCTTGGGGTTCAAACCCGTCTATTGGACGATGAGCTGGTTGGATTTTTGGTTGAGATGCACGGCCCAAGTCAATCCTCGGACGTTGCGGACTATGCGGAATGCGCCGCAGCGCAGTATGCATTGATCCGAGGGTACGGTTTTGCACGACATGTCCGCACAAATGTGCAGGAAGAGGCTGGCGTTTGGCGCGGAGATGCGGTTTACACCATCTCACCGGCGCTACCGCGAGGGGTGCAGACGATTGACGCCGAAGTTGTCGTCGCCGACTGCGCCGAGCAAGGCATACCGACGGTGTGAGGACCTATGGATAACTTCTTTACGACAACCCCAGGCATTGCCCTAATTATCGTAGCTCAATGCTTAGCGGTTATTGGTTTTGTGATGATCTCGCTGCTATTTTTGGTCTATGGCGACCGGAAAATCTGGGCGGCGGTTCAGATGCGGCGTGGCCCGAATGTGGTTGGTCCCTTTGGCATGCTGCAAACTGTGGCCGATGCGCTAAAATATATTCTTAAAGAAATTGTAATACCGGCTGGTGCCGACAAGACAGTTTTTATGTTGGCCCCGCTGACCAGTTTTGTGCTGGCGATGATTGCGTGGGCGGTGATCCCGTTCAATGATACTTGGGTTTTGGCCGATCTGAATGTCGCCGTCCTGTATGTATTCGCGATCTCCTCGCTAGAGGTCTACGGCGTGATCATGGGTGGCTGGGCGTCAAACTCAAAATATCCGTTCCTTGGCTCGCTGCGGTCTGCCGCACAGATGATTTCTTACGAGGTGTCGATCGGCTTGATCATCGTTGGCGTGATCATCTCAACCGGCTCGTTGAATTTTGGCGATATCGTGCGGGCGCAGGACGGTAATCTTGGCTTTTTCAACTGGTACTGGTTGCCTCACTTTCCGATGGTGTTCTTGTTCTTCATCTCGTGTCTGGCGGAAACCAACCGCCCACCCTTCGACTTGCCAGAGGCAGAGTCTGAATTAGTCGCGGGCTATCAGGTGGAATATTCCTCGACCCCGTTCCTGCTGTTCATGGCTGGTGAATACATCGCTATCTTCTTGATGTGCGCGCTGATCACCTTGTTGTTCTTTGGTGGCTGGCTGTCGCCGATCCCTGGCATTGCCGATGGCGCGCTGTGGATGGTTGCCAAGATGAGTTTCTTCTTCTTCCTCTTCGCGATGGTGAAGGCGATTACGCCGCGCTACCGTTATGATCAGCTGATGCGCCTTGGCTGGAAAGTGTTCCTGCCGATGTCATTGGCTTGGGTTGTAATCGTCGCGTTCTTGGCAAAGTTTGAGTTGTTCGGTGGCGCATATGCCCGTTGGGCCGTGGGGAGTTGACATGACACAGATGGATTATACTCGTGCCGCGAAATATTTCCTGCTTCAGGATTTCTTTCAGGGCTTTAAGTTGGGCATGAAGTATTTCTTCGCGCCCAAGGCAACGTTGAATTACCCGCATGAAAAAGGCCCGCTAAGCCCGAGGTTTCGCGGCGAACACGCACTGCGTCGTTACGCGAATGGCGAAGAGCGCTGTATCGCATGCAAATTATGTGAGGCAGTGTGCCCGGCGCAAGCCATCACAATCGATGCTGAGCCACGCGAAGACGGCAGCCGCCGCACAACGCGCTATGACATCGACATGACCAAGTGCATCTATTGCGGTTTCTGTGAGGAAGCCTGCCCCGTCGATGCAATTGTCGAAGGTCCAAATTTTGAATTTGCGACCGAGACCCGCGAAGAGCTGTTTTACGACAAAGACAAGCTGTTGCAGAACGGTGATCGCTGGGAGGCTGAGATTGCCCGTAACCTAGAAATGGATGCGCCGTACCGATGAAAGATCCAATCAACCCATTTGAAGCAATGATGAAACAAGCCCAAGAGATGGCGAAGGCCTTCAATCCGGCGATGGAGTCGTTCGTGCCTAAAGGGTTTGAGACGATGTTTCCGACCATGCCCAAGGACATCATGGAAATGATGTTCGGAAAAGGCTTGAACGCCGAAGGTCTGGACGCCAAGACCCGGCTTTTGTTGACATTGTCGGGGCTGACCATTCAGGGCGCTTTAGCTGAGCCACAGATCCAGCAGACCGTGCGCCATGCGCTGGAAGCTGGTGCCAGCAAACAAGAAATTGCAGAGACTATTGGCCAAAGTGCGATGTTCGGCGGCGTGCCTGCCATGAACAAGGCCATGGAACTTGCCATCAAAGTGATTGACGGGACCGAGGAGAAAGACGCGTGAATATTGCGGATATCACCTTTTATGCCTTTGCGATCACGGTGGTGATGGCCGGGCTGTTTGTGGTCGTTTCCAAAAATCCGGTACACTCGGTTCTGTGGCTGATCTTGGCGTTCTTGTCGTCGGCAGGCCTGTTTGTCTTGCTGGGCGCGGAATTCGTGGCGATGCTTTTGGTCATCGTCTACGTCGGCGCGGTTGCGGTCTTGTTCTTATTCGTCGTGATGATGCTGGATGTCGATTTTGCTGAGCTAAAGGCGGAAATGGCGAAATATGTTCCCATCGCAGGCCTGATCGGCGTGATTTTGTTGATGCAATTGGGTCTAGCCTTGGGAACTTGGCAATTCTCTGATGGGTTTGAGACGCGTCTGGCTGCGGTCACACCGGCGCTGTCCGAAGCCCATAATACTCAAGCTTTGGGCATGATTATCTACGATCAGTATATTTTACTGTTCCAATTGTCCGGTCTGATCCTGCTGGTCGCGATGGTGGGTGCCATTGTGCTGACCCTGCGCCACCGCACTGACATTAAACGTCAGGATGTTCTGGAACAGATGTTCCGTGATCCAGCCAAGGCGATGGAGCTGAAAGACGTGAAACCGGGGCAGGGGCTTTAGACACCCGCCCGGGCGCCCCAAATTCGGGACGCCACACTGACGACTAAACGGCCAAAAAGGCCAAGAGGGACGTGATGACGATCGGATTGGAACAGTACCTGACGGTGGCGGCTGCGCTATTTGTCATTGGGATTTTCGGAATTTTCCTGAACCGAAAGAACGTCATCATCATCTTGATGTCGATTGAGCTGATGCTGCTGGCAGTCAATATCAATCTCGTTGCGTTCTCGAGTTATCTTGGTGATTTGACTGGGCAGATTTTCACATTGTTTGTGTTGACCGTTGCCGCGGCTGAGGCCGCAATCGGTCTGGCTATCCTTGTGTGCTTCTTTCGAAACCGTGGCACGATCGCGGTCGAAGACGTCTCGAATATGAAGGGCTGAGAGATATGGAAACGATCCTCCTCTTTGGCCCGTTGGTCGGCGCGCTTATCTGTGGTTTTGGTTGGCGTCTAATCGGTGAGCAGGCCGCGATTGTCACCGCTACTGGCTTTTTGTTCCTGTCCATGCTGCTAAGCTGGATAGTGTTCCTAAGCTTTGATGGCGTTACCCAGCAGATCCCGCTGTTTCGCTGGATTGAAAGCGGCACTCTTGCTGCGGATTGGTCCATTCGGATCGACCGTTTGACCGCGATCATGCTGATTGTGATCACCAGCGTCTCAGCCTTGGTGCACCTATATAGCTTTGGCTATATGGCGCATGATGAGAATTTCCGCGAAAACGAGAGCTATAAGCCCCGCTTTTTCGCCTATCTAAGCTTCTTCACTTTTACGATGCTGACGCTGGTGACCGCCGATAACCTGTTGCAGTTGTTCTTTGGCTGGGAGGGTGTGGGTGTCGCGTCCTACCTGCTGATCGGATTTTATTTCCGTAAACCAACGGCAGGTGCAGCGGCGATCAAGGCCTTTGTGGTCAACCGGGTCGGTGATTTCGCGTTCCTGTTAGGGATATTCGCGCTGTTCTACCTGACAGACAGCGTCAGCTTTGATGTGATCTTTACGCAAGGACCGGCACTTGCTGAGACTACGATGAACTTTCTTGGTCGTGACGTGAATGCCGCCAACCTGATCGCGACGTTGTTGTTCTTGGGTGCGATGGGTAAATCTGCTCAGTTGTTCTTGCACACGTGGTTGCCTGACGCGATGGAGGGCCCGACGCCTGTTTCCGCGCTGATCCATGCGGCCACTATGGTAACTGCCGGTGTGTTCCTGGTTTGTCGCATGTCCCCGATCATGGAGTACGCCCCTGAGGCGATGACCTTTGTTGTGGTGATCGGGGCCACGACCGCATTTTTCGCGGCGACCGTGGGTCTTGTGCAAAATGACATCAAACGCGTGATCGCCTATTCGACCTGTTCGCAGTTGGGCTACATGTTCGTGGCCGCAGGTCTTGGTGTTTACTCAGTGGCGATGTTCCATCTGTTTACGCACGCGTTTTTCAAGGCGATGTTGTTCCTTGGTGCAGGCTCTGTAATCCACTCGATGCACCATGAGCAGGACATGCGAAACTACGGCGGACTGCGCAAAAAGATCCCGTATACCTTTGCCGCGATGATGGTCGGCACACTTGCGATCACGGGTGTTGGTATTCCGGCTACTTTGTTCACGCTTGGTGGGGTTCCCATTGGGTTTGCTGGGTTCCTGTCCAAAGACGCCGTAATTGAAAGCGCGTTTGCTGGCGGTACCTGGGCTGCACAATACGCGTTCTGGATGTTGGTGATTGCGGCAGCATTTACCAGTTTTTACAGCTGGCGCCTGATATTTTTGACATTCTACGGCACACAGCGCGGCAACAAACAGACCCATGATCATGCCCATGAAAGCCCGTGGACCATGCTGGTGCCACTTGGTGCGCTGGCGGTTGGGGCGATCTTCTCTGGGATGGTTTGGTATAATTCGTTCTTTGGCCACACCGATCAAGTCGCAAAGTTCTTTGGCATTCCATATGAGGAAGTCGTCGAGGGCCAAGGCGAGGATGGTGGGCATGGCGAAGAGCTGGCGCTAGCTGAAGACGCGTCGCACGATGACCAGACAGCGATGGCCGCACAGCATGGCGAGCCTAGTAGTGAAGAACATCACTACGTTCTCACCGGTGCGCCGGGTGAAGGGGCAATCCACATCGCCCCCGGCAATCATGTCATGGACGACGCGCATTCTGTTCCGGGCTGGGTCAAGGTCAGCCCGTTTGCCGCAATGTTTGGTGGTCTGATGGTTGCGATTCTATTCTATCTGGTGGCGCCGGGCCTGCCCGCACGCTTTGCTGAGACCAATCGGCCACTGTATCTGTTCTTGCTGAACAAATGGTATTTCGATGAGATCTACAATGTCATCTTCGTCCGCTTTGCCAATTGGCTGGGCCGGTTCTTGTGGAAACGCGGCGACCGCGACGTGATTGACGGCGGGATCAACGGACTGGCCATGGGCATCATTCCATTCTTTACCCGATTGGCCGGTCGCGCCCAATCTGGATACATCTTCCACTATGCCTTTGCGATGGTGCTGGGGATCGTATTGCTGATCACTTGGGTCAGCCTGTCGGTTGGGGGCTAAGAGGCTTTTATGAACAATCTACTTACCATCGTCACCTTCCTGCCGCTTATTACTGCCGTTATTATGGCGCTGATATTGCGTGGAGATGATGAGACCGCGCGCCTGAGTGCCAAACGCATGGCGCTGTGGTCGACAATTGCAACCTTCTTGATTTCTTTAGGGATCTTGGTGCAATTTGACCCCAGTGATACCGGGTTCCAGATGGTCGAAGAGGCCGATTGGCTCTTGGGCCTGAAATATAAACTGGGCGTTGACGGCATCAGCGTCCTGTTCGTGATGCTGACGACGTTCTTGATGCCGTTGGTGATTGCATCGTGCTGGAATGTCACGCACCGCGTCAAAGACTACATGATTGCGTTGTTGATCTTGGAAACATTGATGATCGGCGTGTTTGTCTCGCTAGATCTGGTGCTGTTCTATGTGTTCTTTGAGGCGGGCCTGATCCCGATGTTCTTGATTATCGGGATCTGGGGCGGTGCGAACCGGATTTATGCGAGCTTTAAGTTCTTCCTCTACACCTTTCTTGGGTCCGTATTGATGCTGGTCGCGATGATCGGGATGTTTGTGGATGCTGGCACGACCGACATCCCTAGCCTACTGGTTCATCAGTTCAGTGCAGGGCCGATCACAGTGCTTGGTTGGCAAATCGCCGGTGGCCTGCAGACCGTGTTCTGGATCGCCTTTTTCGCCAGCTTTGCTGTCAAAATGCCAATGTGGCCGGTGCATACTTGGCTGCCGGATGCCCACGTTCAGGCCCCGACCGCAGGCTCTGTGGTGCTGGCCGCGATCTTATTGAAAATGGGGGGTTACGGCTTCTTGCGCTTTAGTTTGCCGATGTTCCCTATCGCGTCAGAGCTGTTTGCCCCGATGGTGATGTGGCTCAGCGTGATTGCGATCATCTACACCTCGCTGGTGGCGATGGTCCAAACAGATATGAAAAAGCTGATTGCCTATTCGTCAGTCGCACATATGGGCTTTGTCACCATGGGCATCTTTACGGCCAATCAACAGGGCGTTGACGGTGCAATTTTCCAGATGATCAGCCACGGCTTTATTTCCGGTGCACTGTTTTTGTGTGTGGGTGTGATTTATGATCGAATGCATACCCGTGAGATTGACGCCTATGGTGGTCTGGTCAAGCGAATGCCGGCTTATGCGTTGGTCTTCATGCTGTTCACGATGGCAAATGTCGGCTTGCCGGGCACGTCGGGCTTTGTCGGAGAGTTTCTGACACTGGTGGGCGTTTTCCAGGTTTCAACGGTGATTGGCCTTTTGGCGACGACCGGCGTTATTTTGTCGGCGGCTTATGCCCTTTGGCTTTATCGCCGTGTCGTGTTGGGCGATCTGATTAAGGAAAGTCTGAAGACCATCTCAGATATGACCACGCGGGAGCGCGCAATATTTGCCCCCCTCATCGTGATGACCTTGTTGCTGGGCGTCTACCCTAGTCTCATCACAGATATAATTGGCCCCTCGGTTGAGGCGTTGCTGACCCATTACGACACGGCTGTTGAGCAATATTCGCACAACGCTTCTGTCGCTGCCAACCACTGAGGTGCAAAGATGATTGCCACCGATCTAGCCATTGTGATGCCAGAACTCTTCTTGGCAATCTTCGCCATGCTTGGCCTGCTTGCAGCCGTCTATACCAGCAAGGATGAGATGGCCTCGACGCTGGTTTGGACCACTGCCATCGTTTTTGTGGCCGCTGCATTTTATATTGGCGTCACTGGTGAAGGCACCTATGTGGCCTTTGGTGGTATGTTCGTGGATGACGCGTTTTCGCGCTTTGCCAAGGTCACGATCCTGTTGTCGGGAGCGGCTGTTTTGCTGGTCGGCCAAGATTTCATGGCCAAGAATGATCTGCTGCGTTTCGAATATCCAATGCTGATCGCGCTGGCCACGGTCGGTATGATGGTGATGGTATCTGCCGGTGATCTTATGGTGCTTTACATGGGGTTGGAGCTGCAATCGCTGGCGCTATACGTCGTTGCTGCCCTGCGCCGCGATAGCGTTAAATCAACTGAGGCGGGCCTCAAGTACTTCGTTCTAGGAGCTTTGTCATCGGGTCTCCTGCTGTACGGCGCGTCGTTGGTTTACGGCTTTGCGGGCACGACACTGTTCTCAGGCATCATAGAAACGGCGATGGCAGGTGATATCTCACTTGGCCTGCTGTTTGGTTTGGTTTTCTTGATCGCGGGCTTAGCGTTCAAGGTTTCGGCCGCACCGTTCCATATGTGGACGCCAGATGTTTACGAAGGTTCCCCCACGCCGATCACTGCCTTCTTTGCTACAGCACCCAAGGTGGCCGCCATGGCATTATTTGCGCGCGTTATGCATGATGCCTTTGGCAATGCGGTGGGCGACTGGCAACAGATTGTAGCTTTCTTGGCCGTCTTTTCGATGTTTCTGGGTTCGATCGCCGCGATCGGACAGACCGACATCAAACGCCTGATGGCCTATTCCTCAATCGCCCATATGGGTTTTGCCTTGATGGGTCTGGCGGCTGGTACTGCACAGGGCGTTGAGGCGATGCTGATCTATATGGCGATTTATGTGACGATGAATATTGGCACCTTTGCCTTCATCATGACGATGGAGAAAGACGGACGCCACATCACCGATGTCTCGGCGCTGCATAGTTTTTCCTCAAAAGAACCGCTGAAAGCTATGGCGCTGCTGGTGCTGATGTTCAGCCTTGCGGGCGTGCCACCGCTCTTGGGCTTTTTTGGCAAATACGGCGTGCTGCTGGC
>JBLHOS010000039.1:0-26287 GCA_047623825.1 Paracoccaceae bacterium
TTCAAGTATCGGTGACGGCGCGCAGACCTTTAGCTTCCAGCGTCGCAGCGCCGAATTGAACCGAGAGCTGGATCGCCTGACCGCTGAGCTCGGCTCTGGTCAGGCGGCAAATACCCGTGATGCAGTTCGGGCCGATTTCGCAAAACTTACAGCCGTTGAGCGAGGATTAAGGGAAACCGAAAGCTATCGTTCTGCAGCTTCGGATGCGGCTTTGATTGCCAGCAGCCAGCAAAATGCATTGGAGCTTATCGCCAGCGAAAGCGAAGCCCTTTCAACGACATTGCTTATCAATTCTACAGATAACGCCAACCAGATGTTGTCTGTAGATGTCGGCCAATCCACTGATACGCTGAATCTAATGTTGAACGCGCTTAACACGGGCGTCGCCGGGCAACACATCTTTGCCGGCACCGCCACTGATCAAGCGCCCTTGGTGACAGCTGAGGCGATGTTGGCTGAGTTGCGACCTATGATTAATCCAGCAATGACTGCCGATGAAATGATCACCGCGATTGATAGTTGGTTCAACGACAGCGGCGGCGGATTCGAAACCGTCGCCTACAAAGGCAATACGGCAACGATAACGGCCCACATCGGTGACGGTGAGGCAGTAGATCTTGGGACGACTGCACTTTCCCCCGGGATCAGGGGCGCACTTATGGGCGTCGCCATGACCGCGCTGATTGCCGAAGGCTCGGGACCTACGGATATTTCTGCCCAGCAAGACATCCTTCAATCAGCCGCGGAAACGCTCAGGTCAGGGGACGCAGCGATTACCCAACAAAGAGCCAAAATCGGCTCGGTTGAGGGCCAGATCGAGGCCACCACAACGCGCCACGATACGGCCATAAATTCCCTGAAACAAGAGCGCACGAATATACTTGGAATTGATGCCTATGAGACCTCGACCCAACTCGACATTGTCGAGGCCCAGCTCGAGACACTCTATATTTTAACCAATCGGTTGGCCAAACTGACATTGACGGAGTTTCTGAGATGACCATTCGCGCAATTTTCGGCACGATCCTAAGTCTTTTGATATTCACTCTGCCTGCTGGTGCCACGCCGATCCGGATCAAAGATCTTGTCGAATTCGATGGCGTCCGGGGCAACGACCTAATCGGTTACGGTCTGGTTGTCGGCCTAAATGGTACAGGCGACGGGATCCGGAACGCGCCCTTCACCGAAGAAATCATGGCCAATATTCTGGAACGACTGGGCGTTAATGTAAGTGGAGAGCAGTTCCGGCCGCAAAATGTGGCTGCGGTCATTGTAACTGCCAGTCTGCCACCATTTGCACGGGCCGGCGGCCAAATTGACATTACCGTTTCAGCGATTGGCGACTCCGACAGTTTGCTCGGCGGAACTTTGGTCATGACACCACTGACCGCAGCAGATGGAGAGATCTATGCCGTGGCTCAAGGCACCGTGATAGCGGGCGGTGTATCTGCGTTTGGTGATGCAGGCAGCGTTGTCCAAGGCGTTCCGACATCCGGCACTGTTCCGTCTGGGGCCCGTGTTGAGCGGGAAGTGGATTTTGACTTCACGACGTTAAATGATATGCGACTAGCCCTTAGATCTCCCGATTTCACAACGGCAGAGCGGATCGAACGGGCAATTAACTCTGACTTTGGTCGACCCGTAGCGCGGATGCTCGATGCAGGCACCGTGTCCCTTGATATAGTGGCAACGCGCGCAGCGTCACCCGCACATGCGCTGAGCCGGATTGAGAACCTGTTAGTGGAACCAGAACAGCGTGCCAGAGTGGTGGTCGATCAACGGTCAGGTACGATTGTTATGGGCGAAGATGTCCGTATTTCAAGGGTCGCCGTGGCTCAGGGCAACCTTACATTGCGTATCGAGGAGACCCCTATAGTGGTCCAACCCAATCCCTTTGCAGAAGGCGAAACAGTCATCGTTCCGCGCACCAATGTCACGTTAGAGGAAGAACCAGGCACCGGTCTTGCCGAATTGACAGGGGGCACATCACTGTCCGAAGTGATCGCAGGCTTGAATGCGCTCGGCGTTTCACCCCGGGATATGATTGATATTTTGAGCAGCATCAAAGCTGCTGGCGCGCTACATGCTGAATTCATCGTCCGATAAGTGGGGATGATAAGATAGGCGCGCCGCTGCCCGGCGCGCCTGATTTCAGGCATTAATTCTACGGGCGGCGCGCAGCACAGAGCGGGCGTGAATTCCAGGCAACGATCGAAGGAACCTCGCCCGCTCTGCGGCAGGCCGATCCTTTAATGTCATTGCAATTACACTGGGATGCTCAGATGCTAAATCTGCCGGATTCAACAAGGCTGAAACTCTCTCGGGCCAGCGCAGTGCAATATCCTCTCTTGGCACGGCCAGAATTTTTGGGTTAGCCCGCTGGGGTATATTCGGATCAAGTTTAGATAAGATCCCTTTGGCCCGCAGACGGCCCAATATGTCATTCTGACGCCAGGCAAGGTCACTGGGTAGTTCAGCTTGGCTTTCTTGCCCAATCGCATCCATGACTGAGGCACCAAGACCTTGAGCGCTGAGCCGCGCCAAACCGTCTGGGCCCAGCAAACCCAATAGGGCCCGAGCCTTTTGAGCATATGCATTTGAAGACTGTGGTCTAATTTGGGGTAGAGGTTTTACTGCGTCAGGCATGAGATCCGGTTTCCTTAGAAATAACTGCGAACAAGGGCGCTGGTCAGCAGCGACCACCCATCTGCCACCACAAAGAACGCAAGTTTGAATGGAAGCGAAACAATGGCTGGCGGCACCATCATCATGCCCATCGACATCAAGATTGCTGCAACCACGAGGTCGATGATTAAGAACGGCAAGAAGATAAGAAATCCGATTTGAAAGGCTCGTTCAACTTCGCTCAACATGAACGACGGGATAAGAATGGAGGCGTCAGGCTCCACCCCAATCGGCAACTCACGAAGTTCCGCAAGGCTACGCAACGTCTCCGGATTTACACGGCTTTGCATGAAAATCTGAAACGGCTCATAGGCGCGCGAGATTGCGACTGACAACTCAAGTTGCTCACTTAGCAACGGCCCTATGCCAGCAGCATAAGATGCCTCAAAAACCGGCGCCATCACGAAATATGTAAGAAAGAGTGCCAGGCTGACAATCAACATATTTGGGGGTGACTGCTGTAGCCCAATCGCTTGGCGCAAGATCGACAGAACGGTCACGATAAACGGAAAACAGGTCACCATGATTGCAAGACCTGGTGCGAGGCTAAGCACGGTGATCAGTGCGATCAATTGCAACGACCGCGCGGTCAATGATGTCTCGTCGCCCAGATCAATCGAGATGTCCTGAGAAAATGCCGGGCCACAAAGAACGCAGATCGCAAGGACCATCAAAAAAGAGATCCTGGGGAGCGCGTGCATTCTAGGTTGCATCAACGACATCAATCACATGTGTAATGCGAACAGCCAAATGACCCGCTTGCGCGCCGTCCTGTTCAATCAGCTCGCCCGTTGCAACGACCCGGTCCCCAACGACAAGCTCGACAGCTTGATTGATACGCTGGTCCAAAGGCACGACAGCGTCCAACTCAAGCTCAGCCAGTTCCCCAACCGTTAAACGGGCCCTCCCGACCACAACGCGCAGCTCAATCGGAACGCTGCGCAGAATATGGGACACAAATCCCAACGTCCGCTCTGGTGTTTCAGTGTCAGGCACTTTCAAGTACTCCCTCAGATTGCATTTGTGAGGTGAAATCGCGGATCGCCGTCGCAATTTTCTCGATTGAGGCGGAAAGGTTTATTTCCCGTTCCTCAGAGCCAAACCGCAACGTGACTTGGCCATCTGCGTACGCGGGCTCTTCAACGATGCTGATTGAGATCTCCATATGGCGTTCAACCAGGCGCTCCAGTGCGCTGCGGGCGACCGGTGCGCAGATCAAAACGCAACTTGGCTCAGCCATAGTTTGCGCAATAGGCAAAAGTTCAGCATCGACCACTTCGGCCAAACCCTCGGCCACAAGACGCGGCAACAGACAATCCAAAATCTCCCGTAATAGCGGTTGGAGCGATGTCAGCACGGCGGCACGCGCCTCAAGAAACGTGAAGCTGATATCGTGAAGATTTTGCGTGAGATCCGCACTGATCCGAGATCGGCTTGACGCTTCGGAGGAGTTCGCATCTTCCCAACCACTTTTGTAGCCAGCCTCATAGGCCTCTAATTTGAGCCCTTCAGCATCCGTCACGCCTGAAATTACCCCGCGTCGATCTAACTTTTCGAGTGTCCCAAACTCTTCTAACTTCAGTGGAATGGTCATATTATAGGCTCCTCATCCTCTTCCATCCAGCTGCGCAAAATTTCGACGGTTTCGACCTCACGCTCTTGGATCAGGGACCGAAGCCGGTCGACAGGGTTTGGACCAGCAAGTTCAATTGCACCCGTCGTCTGTCGGTTAGGCAGTATCGCCTCCCCAGAAACATTGGGGTCAGTCGCTACTGCCGCTGGCCCCGTCGCTGAGTTTGCGGTTGAAGGTGTCGCTGATCTGGCGCCCGGTCCCGTATCTGCAAGGGCGAGTTGACTAGACGTCGCAGTTCTGGACAAAAATCCGGTAGGCTCGGACTGGAACCCTGCAACTGCGATGGGACGGATGACGAAAAGACCCAGCACCAAGGTCACTACGCCAAGCACAACAACCTGAACGAGACGTCCAACATCAAGACCGTTGAAAAGCCCAGTAGTCTGGCTAACCAAGGGCAAGGTTTCGACCGCTTCGAATTGCATGGAATGGATCGTGATCTGGTCGCCCCGCGCCGCATCAAACCCGATCGCAGATTGGACCAACCCACGCAACGCTTCCAGCTCTTCAGCCGCGCGCGGTTCTGTGACGGCAATACCGTCATCGCCGATCCGCGTGACGGCATTGACCAAAACTGCAATACCGAGCCGCCGGATGCCCCCTGGCATCTGTTCAATCTCGCGCTGCGTTTCGGAAACTTCGTAGTTCACCCGCTCACGCGTCTGGCTATTTTGCGAAGACGAGGTTGAGCCACTGTCCCCAGCCCCGTCACCATTGGGCAAATTGGAGGCGACTGATACGCCACCAGTACCCGCATCTTGGGAGGTGTCTGACCGCTCTTCGTTGTCGGTGCTGATCACAACGCGACTGCTTGGGTCAATTTGATGCTCAACGATGGTTTCACGGGCGGTGATCAGCTCAACACTGACCTCGACAACTGCGTTTTGCGGACCAACGCGTGCACCTAGCAAACGCTCAATATTTTGCCGCAACACGAGGGCGCGGCTTTGAGCGTCCGAGCTGACGGATTGGGACGCAGCATTACTTAAGACCTGGCCGCTGTCTGCATCAATCACGACGACGTCTTCGGCGCTGAGACCGGATACAGCTGATGCCACAAGGAACCGTAGTGATCGCGCGTGGCTCTCAGAAAGGGCGCCGCCAGCGGGCCGAACACTGACCGACCCAGTAACAGTACTACGTGATTGGAAGGGATCATTCGTGGGCGTTGCGAGGTGCACACGGGCCGCATTAATTAAGGGACTCGCCACGATCGTGCGTGCAAGCTCCCCCTCCTTTGCGCGCCAATAGGCTGCATCAAACATCTGGGACGTCGTGCCGAACCCAGACAATCCGTCCAGCAATTCATACCCCGCGGGGCCGTTCGCCGGAAGGTTCTCTGCAGCCAGGCTCATCCGTAACTGGTCCCGATCGGACTGATCGACGTATATGGCGTCACCCCGGACGTCATGCATGACACCACGTTGCTCTAGGGCCGCGATCACTTCACCAGCGGCACCAGGATCCAAGCCCGCATATAGAAGAACATAACTTGGTGTCGTGGCAACGCGCGACAAGATCAAGACGCATGCAATCAGTGCTGCAATGCCGCCGACTAAGGCCCCTTTCTTGCGGGGTGCCAGGGCCATCCAAAAATTTTGTAACTGGCTCACTATATCCTCGATTCGTTGCGCCGTTCTGGCAGGAACACGATCTGGATAACCGTCGGGCATTAACAATGGGTTAGTCCTGTTAGCCTAAACATCAGCGCAACAGAGAATCCTAAAAGGCGCTAGAATGGCAACGTCCGATGCTGATCAAACCACAGCAACAACACCCAAAAAGGGCATGTTGGTTCCAATCCTTTTGGGTGTGATTCTTGCCTGCTTTGCAGGTGGCGGCGGATATTGGGCAACGGCTTATGGACCACTTTCATCCGCCCCTGAAGAACGTGACGACATAGTGGAAGTTGAAGAACGATCAGCAGAACCTGTCGAGTTTGTGCCCCTAGAAACGCTGATAATCTCTCTTGGACCAGAGAATGGTGGACGACACTTGATCTTCACAGCACATCTCGAAGTGCCCCGCAGTTATGAGGACGAGGTTTCCCATCTTCGCCCACGCATTTTGGACGTTCTCAATAGTTATCTCCGTGTGATCGATCTGTCGGATCTAAGCGAAGCGTCAACTCTTGGACGGCTCCGCGCTCAAATGCTCCGACGGGTGCAAGTCGTGGCTGGCACAGGCCGCGTCAATGACCTTTTAGTAACAGAATTCGTGGTGAACTGATGGCAGATATGATTTCTTTCTTGACTGATGTCCTACTCGCTTTGGCCGCCTTCGGCGCGGCATTTTATTGCATGCGCTTGTCAAAAAGGTTGCAAAAATTGACCAGTTTTGACGACGGTCTAGGAGGCGCAATCGCAGTCTTATCAGCGCAAGTAGACGACATGAATAAGGTTTTAGAGCAAGTCAAAGCGGGTTCAGGCGATGCCGCAGCACGACTGGAAACCCTAACAACTGAAGCCAGAACCCTTGCCGAAGAATTGGAAATCGTCATGGCCGCCTGCCATGATCTGACAGACCCACAAGAGACCGCACCGTCACCGGTGCCAACCGCGTCCATACTCGATGATATCATGAATGAAGCGTCCTTCGTCGCGGACCCCGATACGCCAGTATTTGGCAGCCGGCGGTCCCAACCGAACGAGGTTGATTTGACTGCACCAACGCCTCTGTTTCAACATCGTCAAGCTAGCGTTCAGCGCGGGTAACAGAAAATGGGACTTTTTAAGAGAGCACATAAAAACCGCGGCAAGACTCGGCGACCAGGATGGTTACTAAGCGGCCTCGTGACTATCTTTATCTTGTCGGGATTGCTGCGGTTTGGGCAATTCGGGATGGCATGGGCGACGGCGGGGGATCCTGTGCCGGTGCCGACACCTAACAGCGAGACGTGCGAACAACTGGCCCCCGTTGAAGAGGCGCTAAGCTTGGTTCGTAGCCGACTGATGGATCTTGAGGCGCGTGAAATCACGCTCGCGGAGCGAGAGCAGGCGATAGGGGTGGCCCAAGAAATTGTTGAGCAGCAACTTCAGGCGCTTGGCGATGCTGGTGACCGGCTGGAAAACATGCTGGCATTGTCAGACACCGCCGCCGAGGATGATCTTGCTCAACTGACTCGGGTATACGAGTCGATGTCCGCCGCAGACGTCGCCGCAGTCTTTGAACAGATGGAGCCGGCCTTTGCGGCAGGTTTTTTGGCACGCATGCAGTCAGAGGCTGCAGCCGGCCTGCTGTCCGAACTGAGGCCCGAAACAGCCTATTCGCTCAGTGTTCTTTTGGCGGCCAGAAACAGCTCAGCCCCACAGTCTCGTCGACCCGTTGACGAAACTGAAAATTAAGCAGTTTTCCCCATCCTGTCCCAGACAATCCTAAGGAGTTTCGAATGATCGGTGTGATCGGCATCGTGGTGATTTTTGTGATGGTCTTCGGCGGCTATTTAGCGGCCGGCGGCAAGCTGGACATCATCATGAAAACATTGCCCTACGAGTTCGCCATGATCGGTGGGGCCGCCGTCGGCGCCTTTGCTCTTTCCAACGATGTCAATGGCGTGAAGCAAACCGTGAAAGACATCGGCAAGGTCTTCAAGGGGCCGAAATGGCGGGCGAACGATTACCAAGATTTGCTTTGCCTGTTGTTTGAACTGATCCGGTTGGGCCGTCAAAACGCCGTGGCCTTAGAGGAGCATACCGAAAACCCCAAAGACAGCGCCATCTTCCAGACCTATCCGCGCATCCTTGACGATCATGAAGCAGTCGAACTTATTTGCGATACGCTCCGCTCAGCCTCAATGAATTACGATGATCCGCATCAGGTCGAAGATGTGCTCGAAAAACGGATGGATGCGCACCTGCACCACGCACTGCACTCATCGCACGCTCTGCAAACTGTCGCCGATGGGTTGCCCGCACTCGGCATCGTCGCTGCCGTATTGGGCGTGATCAAGACCATGGGATCGATTGACCAACCGCCAGAGATTTTGGGTAAGCTGATCGGTGGTGCACTCGTCGGGACATTTCTGGGCGTGTTCTTGGCTTATGGACTGGTTGGCCCTTTCGCCACAAAAGTCCAATCCGTAGTGCAAGAGGATCAGCATTTTTATGGGCTTATCCGCGAGGTCCTGGTTGCCAATCTGCACAACCATGCCGCGAACATTTGCATTGAAGTTGGCCGACAAAATACTCCAAGCCATCATCGACCCACGTTCAGTGACCTGGAGGCAGCCTTGAAGGGCCTCAAACAGGCAGCCGCATGAGACGCCAACTCATAACACTTCTCATCCCGATCCTTTGGACAGGCACAGTCATAGCTGAACCCATTACCGTTCGATCTGGAGAGCATGAGTCGTTTTCAAGGTTGGTGATACAGACCAATGTTGACCGAAATTGGAGCGTCGAGACCGATAGTAACCAAAGTCGTATTATATTTGAACCCGCCTTACCTGAGCTTGATCTGGGCAGTATATTCGACCGCATTCCGCGATCGCGCATCGCGGAGGTGACTTACCAAGATGGCCTCATTCTCATGCTAAATTGTGCCTGCGACATAGACGTATCACGTCACGATGGGCGCTACTTGGTGATCGATGTTCGCGACGCAACGGCGACCGCAACAGCACGACCACAGCAAATTTTTACACCGACCAATGGCATTGTCCCACTGGGTCTTTTTGACTTGGCGGAACTATTGATCGAACCGTCCGCGTCGGAACCGCATATGGCCCAAAATACGATCAGTCAGGATCCGTCATTGCAAGCAGCTATGGGCTTGATGGCTGAACAGCTGTCCCGCGCAACAGCGGCGGGTCTGTTGGATACACAACCGCAGATGCTTTTGCGCCAAAACAGCGGAACTGAAGCTGAGCCCCCCAGTGTCACAGTCGACCCGATGCCACAGTCTGCCCCACTTCAGATCAACACTGCCTATGACCAACTCCGCTCAGGACAATCCGAACAAAGCGAAACCCAAGCTTTGTCCTGTCGATCGTTGCAGACCGAAAACATATCAGATTGGACTGGGAGGGGAAGTTTTGATGCGCGCTTGGGCAGCCTTCGCATCGCAGTTTTCGACCCGCTTGACCGGGTCAACAATGCTGTCGCGATTGAACTTTCGGAGTTCTACCTGTCATACGGATTTGGAGCCGAGGCGCGTTATTGGCTGATGTCAGTCATGAATCCACCGCCTTTTCAAACGGCTCTCGCAGATTTTCTGTCCGGACAATCTGACGTTGACTGGCCCGCCCCGGATCTCTGTCATGACACCCTCAGACTTTGGCTCTACCTAGATGGTCAAACAGATCTTGCGCATGAGCCCGACGCCGCCGCGCAGGTAGAACAACAATTCGCCCGTCTTCCTCACCACTTGAAAGATCTTGTTGGCCCACAACTTGCGAGGCAGTTGCATGCCGACGGACAAGACGCGGTTGCAGCTGAAATCGTTGATAGTCTGGCGCGTAGCGGGCGCTTGGACGAAACAAACCTAGCTATATTGCAGCAGGAGACCGAGACAAGTTTTCGAACTGTCGACCCCGACGAAGAAATTGTCGTTCTTCGTGCAGCGTTGTCCGGAACATCCAACCGCCGGATCGAAAATATGACTGCGCTTCTGCGTCTCGAGATAGGCGGTGGCAGCGGCGTGTCATCCGACGACATCATTTTGGCGGATGCGTTAATTCGCGAGTTTGATCCAGAGCCTATTTTGGGCGGATTGGTTCATCAAACGCTACTGGCACATGCCGCCTATGGTGATATCGCACAGAGTATCGAATATTTGCGGCGCGTTTCAGAGCGTGACGTAATCCTAGGGCAAACTGTCTTGATGTCTGTTCTCGGAAGCCTGGAGAGGCTGGAAAAAGACGCCGCCCGTCTTGCCTTGTCGCTCGCATTTTCTGTGCCCGGAAATCAAACAACCGAAGACCCGTATCCAACATTAGATTCAATAATCGTAGGTCGTGGCCAAGATGCAGACCCGGCTCAACTAGGCATGGCTCAGTCGACTGCTTTAGAGACGGCCCAAACGTGGCTCAACCGCGACTTTGAGCGCCTCTCCGAACAGTCGGACAATCCGATTTCGCCAATTGCGGCTCGTTATTTGTCGGACCAACTAGATCCATCCATGCAGAACTCGACTGAGGCCAACGACCTTGGTCAGCAAGTCGACGACAGCCGAGAGTGGATCGCGTTGCTGCGAGAACTCTTGGTTCCACCCAGAGATATTTCTGGCGGCTAACTGATCGGTAAGACATTCAAACTAGTGTCTTTTCAGCAACCTCTCGCAAGAAATGCAGGGATCTAGATGCCATCAAGACAATCCTCAATTTATAGAGTCGCGCTATTGCGAGCCACTGCAGTATTTTTGGCGTTCTGGATGCAGGGCGCCGCGACCAAAGCCAGTGTCGAAGCGTCCGATCTGGCTACGGTTTGCGACAGGGAGGCCATTGCCGCTGCCCACACTGCTGGCATCCCTCCAGACCTGATGCGGGCCCTTACCAGAACAGAGACGGGTCGATCCGCCGGTGGCCAATCGCAGCCATGGCCTTGGACCGTTAATATGGAAGGTACGGGCGTTTGGTTCGATACTCGCCAAGAAGCCGAAGCCTACATCGCTCAACATCAAGAGCGGGGCGCTCGTAGTTTCGACATTGGATGTTTCCAAATAAACCATCGGTGGCACGGCGATCAATTCACATCAGTAGAGCAGATGTTCGATCCGCAGGAAAACGCCCGTTATGCTGCACGCTTCATTCGGGAGCTCTATACAGAATTTGGATCGTGGGAGGCCGCAGTCGGCGCTTTCCACTCACGAACACCGGAGAATGCATCACGCTATCTGGCCTCATTTCGCAGACATCGAGAGCGGTTGGGTTCTTATCAAGGAGCCGCCGCAAACGAGACGCCGACAATAGTCCAGCCTATCTCTGGGGCACTGTTTGCAGATGAAGTTTCTGCGGCACGAACGCCCGGATCTTTGGTCCCGCGCACGAACTCCGGCGCGCGCGCTTTGATCGTGCGCAACTAATGGGGTTCGTACGGTCCCTTTTCCAACCGACGATCCTCTTCGCGTTGGCATTGATGGCAGTCATCATCATGATGATCTTACCCGTCCCAAGCTGGGTGCTAGACATCGGACTGGCAGGGTCTTTCGGGCTGGCGATCCTGATTTTTTGCGTAACACTTTTTATCGAGCGCCCTCTGGATTTCTCGTCGTTCCCGACGGTACTTCTTGCCTCCTTGATGCTCCGACTTTCACTAAACGTCTCATCAACCAAGCTCATCATCGGCCAAGGTCACACTGGGACATCAGCAGCCGGCGGCGTGATTGAAGGCTTCGCGATGTTTGTCATGGGGGGCAGCGTCGTCATGGGCCTAGTTGTCTTTGGCGTTCTGTTGATCGTTAATTTCATTGTCATCAACAAAGGTGCCGCCCGCATGGCCGAAGTCGGCGCACGGTTTGCGTTGGATGCCATGCCCGGCAAACAGCTGGCGATCGATAGTGATATGTCAGCCGGCGCCATCGACCATGCCGAAGCCAAACTCAGACGTGAGACTGAACAAGCAGAAACCACCTTCTTCGGTTCATTGGATGGTGCCTCAAAATTCGTGAAAGGAGACGCGATTGCTGGTCTACTAATCACCCTTTTGAACTTGGTTATGGGGTTGATAATCGGAACAGTGATGCAAGGAATGCCTCTCGGGCAAGCCTTTGAAACCTACGCAATTCTGACAGTCGGTGACGGGCTTGTTTCACAAATCCCTGCTGTCATCATCGCTATTGCATCGGCTTTACTGCTGGCACGCGGCGGGGCAACTGGGGCGTCAGACTCTGCGCTGACAGCCCAGTTGGGGCGGCATCCGGCAGCCCTTGGAACAGTGGCTCTCTTGATGGCGATCTTTGCTATCGTTCCCGGCCTTCCGTTCATACCCTTCGTTCTCGGTGCGATAGTTTTGGGCGGTGCTGCCTATCTCAGACACCGCACCATCACGGCGATCCCCGATAGTGACCCGCAGACCGATGCACCGGCTGCTGCACCACGTGATTTAATTGGGGACATCCTAGATCTCGATGAAATTCATCTGGAGTTTTCACCGACGCTGGTCGATTTGGCATTAGACCCCGCAACCGGGCTTGACGCGCGGATCCGAAATATGCGCGACCACATCGCCAAGAATTTTGGCCTAATCTTGCCTGAAATCCGGCTGACTGATCGGGCAGACCTGCCGGACGGGGCGTATGTGATCAACATCCATGGGGTGGAGCATGCGCGCGACACACTGATGATCCACAAGATCCTGATGCTGACCCCGAATGGCGCGGAGGGGCTGCCGCCTGGAATAGATGTCGAGGAGCCTGTCTATAAGGCGCCCGCCCGCTGGATTAGTGCTGATGCCCGGGAACGCGCCGCTCTTTTGGGCCTGACGACCGTTATGCCATCTGAAGTTCTAGCGACACATCTTTTAGAAGTTCTCAAGCAAAATTTGCCGCGGCTTTTGACGTTCAAGACGTTGCAGCGCCAACTTGATGCGTTTGTCACCCTAAGCGATGCGGACCGATCCGAGCAAAACCGGCGTCTCCTAAATGAGTTGGTGCCTGATAAAGTTCCGCTCGACTATCTCCATGTCGTCTTGCGCTTACTACTCGCAGAGCAGATCTCAATCCGTAACTTACCCCTAATTTTGGAGGCCATTGCTGAGCGGAAGGCCTCCAGCAATCACCCCGATGTCATTTGTGAACATGTTCGACAGCGTTTGGGCTTTCAGCTAATTGCCAATCTCAAGCGCGCAGATGGAACTTTGCCGTTGATCCAGCTTGCCTCCAGTTGGGAAGACCTTTTTCAGAAATATCAAATGACATCTGACACTGGGCTTCCGGAAATTGGCTTACCGCCTGAGGATTTCAATCGCCTAGCTAGGAACGTTGCCGAGAAAGTCTCTGCTGCGAATGAAGCTGGCACATATCCAGCGATCGTGACTTCGGCACTTCGTAGGCGCTATGTCCAGACCGTCCTCTCAGCACGAGGAATTTCAAACCCGGTCCTATCGTTTGAGGAAATTGGAACAGAGGCCAAGCCATCCCTTGTCGGGCTCGCAGCGGCATGAGCATCGATTTATCGGCCATCGTGGAAATATTTCAGACCAGCTTTGCCGTCGCGTTTGGAGTATTCCTAAGGGTTGGTGGTGCGTTTCTGGTTCTGCCCGCGTTTGGTGAGACATTTGTTCCAGCCCGCGTTCGCTTGGCAGCCGCGTTTGCAATAACGGCGATCTTGGTCCCGGCCCTCGGCGCATCCATTCTTGGGCAAACTGACGCCGCGCCGATTGGGGCCAGTCACTTTTTTTCTGAGGCGCTATCAGGTCTTTTGGTCGGTCTGGGACTTCGATTTGTGGTTCATGCTCTCCAAATTGCCGGAAGCATCGCCGCGCAGTCGACATCCCTCTCGCAAATTTTGGGCGGCGCATCGGTCGACCCACAACCCGCTATGGGCAACTTGATGATGATCAGCGGTTTGACATTGGCTGTCCTCAGTGGACTACATATTCATCTGATCCACGCGTTCCTACGCTCATACGAGATCCTGCCATTTGGCAGATTGGCAACACCCGGTTCCGTCGGGCTTTGGGGGGTCGGACGGATCGCGGCTGCCTTCAGTTTAGCCTTCTCGCTCGCAGCACCCTTCCTGATTGCGTCGCTACTTTATAATGTCGCACTGGGCGTCATCAACAAAGCCATGCCGCAATTGATGGTCGCTTTCGTGGGCGCACCTGCAATCACTTTGGGCGGTCTGGTCCTGTTGCTAATCACCATGCCATTTCTGTTGCCCGTTTGGTTCACCTCATGGATCGCAGCTTTGGGTCAACCCCTTGGGTTGCCCTGATGAGCGGAAGCGACGATGAGGAAAAGACCCACGATCCGACGCCACAAAAGCTGGAGGATGCCCGCAAGCGTGGAGAGATTGTCCGTTCTGCTGATCTCAATACTGCGATCGCGTTTGGTGGCCTGTTGTTAAGCTTTTCGATGTTTGGTGGAGAGGCCGGGCGCGACATTGGGCAACTCTCGCAAATATTGTTGGAACAAGCTGATCATCTTGGAGAAGCGATCCTTTCTCCTGGCGGACTTAGCCTAGCCGGCGGACTAATTGCGCGCGTGTTACTGGATCTCGCCATCATCATCGGCGTTCCAGCAGGCCTATTGATCCTGTCACTATTTGCCCAACGTGCTTGGATTTTTGCGCCAGAAAAATTGGCCCCAAAGTTATCGCGGATCTCACCAATATCAAATGCTGGCAATAAATTTGGATCGGACGGTCTGTTTGAGTTTGCTAAATCGACCGTCAAACTTGTGTTCATTTCAATCATCCTTGGCTTTTTCCTATGGGTCAAATCAGAGGAAATTCTAACCTCACTTTATGCCTCGGACGGGCAGGTTCTGGCGGCTCTTGGCAAATTGAGCACGCAGTTCCTTGCAATCGTGTTTGTGCTGTCCCTGTCTGTCGGCGCAATTGATTACCTCTGGCAAAGTTTCACCCACCAGCGAAAAAACCGGATGAGCCGGCAAGATCTGGTTGACGAGAACAAACAAAGCGAGGGCGATCCACATATGAAGCAACAGCGCAGAAGGCGCGGCTTTGAAATCGCAATGAACCAAATGCTCGCTGATGTGCCCACGGCCGATGTCATCGTCGTAAATCCTACCCACTACGCCGTAGCCCTGAAGTGGGAGCGCGGAACAGGCCAAGTTCCGGTTTGTGTCGCCAAAGGTGTGGATGAGATTGCGCGCAGGATCCGTGAAATTGCGGCGGAAAATGGCGTCCCGATCTTTCATGATCCGCCGACTGCGCGGGCGCTTCACGGCTTGATCGAGGTTGGTGACCAAATCCAGTCGGATCACTACCGCGCGGTGGCAGCGGCAATAAGGTTTGCTGACCTCATCCGCAAGAAAGCTCAGCCAATTCGATGACCGGCCAAAAACATGTTGAACTGCGCGCGTTGTTGGATGTGGCAACCCTGATCGCCAACAGGGCCATTGCAGATTTGGCAGAGGCCCAATCCGTGCACGCCGACATCGAGAATCGCCTTGGTGCCTTGGCACAATCAATCACTAATCAACCGCTAGTTGGATTTGACGATGCCGTTGTGCACACAAGGTGGCTATCTGTCTGCCAAGACAAACGGGCGCAGTTATTGGAGGATCTCTCAGATGCGCACAGCGTTCGCAAGCCGCTTTTAGCGATCGCACGCAAGGCGGAGGGCAAGCGCCAAGCCTTACAGGAATTGTTCGATCAAGTGTCCTGACGGACGATATCAACGATTAAGACATCAGAGACATCCTGCCCCAAAATGCCGACTGCAGCCTCTTTTAACCCAATCCTGAGGGGGGCCATTGCCAATGAAGATGTAAAGCTTCCGTCAAATCCACCCGAGTTTGCGTGGGCGAAAAGGACCCTAAGGAAGGCATCGCGCAGGCGAGGTTCACGTTCAAATACAATCGTGTTTTGCCCTGCCGGCACTTCAACCGTCAGGGACAAAACAACCAGAGAACGAACTGTGCCATGCCTGATCACCGGTACAATGAACTGATTATTCAGACGAACATATTCGACAGACCCATTTGCCAATCCGCCATCGCCTTGGGATCCATCATTGCCTTGGGTTGACGCTTCTTCATCGGATGCATCGCTACCGTTACCATCTTCCGGCTCGGCGCTGTTTTGCACGCCCTCGGATGACTTAAAAAACCCCCCGATGGAAACGCCTGCGCCAAGGCCGATCAGCATCAAGATGATTGGAGCGATCAAACGCAGCATGGCCGCCTCCTAGAACGGTAAAATGATGTCGGCGATCTGCTGACCAATGCGGGGTTGTTGAACATCCGAAATCTGTCCCCGGCCACCGTAAGAGATCCGGGCGGCAGCTATCTTGTCGTAGGTAATCTCGTTTTGACGAGAGACATCTTCGGGCCGCACGTATCCAGACACTAAAAGCTCTCGAAGCTCAAAATTCACGCGAACCTCTTGGGAGCCTTCAATTCGTAGGATCCCATTCTCAAGGACATCGACGACGGTTGCTGCAATCCTGAGGGTCAATTCCTCATTTCGACGAACAGATCCATCGCCGCCAGAGCTGCTGCTGGACGTCGCGTCAACCGCGTTGGCCATGCTGGCACCCTCGGGCAAGAACCCGTCAATCCGCTCAGGTATCCCCAAAAGCGACGGCAGCGACATCTGTTCCGATCCACTGCGTGACCGGGCTGAGCTATTTGATATCTCGGCACTTTCATCTATTTCGATCACGACAGTCATGATGTCACCGCGATTGCTGGCACGCCGATCACCCAGCAATGATTGCGGGCCGCCATTCCAAAGCGAGGCCCGCGCACGAGTGGCAACCGGCTGCGCATCTACTGGTAAACTAATCGCAGTCATCGCGAAGAGCTCATTCGAATTTGCCGATGTCGTGAAATCGGGCGCCTGCCCGACCTCACTCAGCCGGCTACATCCTGTCAGCAACAAAGTGCCCACAGTCAAGACGGTTAAGGCTTTCTTACATGTTCGAGACATGTTGATCTCCTTAGTTCAGCGGCCCAACACTCACGACACCAGGTGACGTAACGGTTCCGAAGACGGTTGTTCGGGATGAAAGATTAAGGACGCGAAGCCTGTCGCCTATGCCACCGCGATCCATCGACCGCCCATCAGCTGTGATACGAAGACCCGCATTATTATAAAGCAAAACGATGATTTGATTTCTGTCCACAACGGCGGGCGCTGTTAGGTCACCGGCGCGAATTGGTCGACCCGGATAAAGATTAACTCTGGCCTCTTGCCCGACCGCGTCCAAAAGATCTGTCAGCGCACCCGGCGTGATATCGTCAGTCAAAGTCACATCGTTATATCCGATGATCGCCTGACTACGGATGGTACCGGCGGCAACAACGGTGTCACCAAGGGCTGGGTGGGTTAAGAAAACCACCGAAATGGCGAGGAGGGGCTTAATCATATCAGCGGATCTGGGTTGTTGTGCCGAGCATCTGGTCGGCAGCAGTTATGACCTTGGAATTTAACTCGTAGGCACGCTGCGCTTCGATCAAATCTGTCAGCTCCCGAACGGAGTCGACAGAACTGTCCTCAAGATAACCTTGGCGGAGTGATCCCAATCCATCCTCTCCGGGTTGGCCAACCAAGGCTGGCCCCGAAGCCGCTGTTTCAAGAAATAGGTTTGAGCCGATCGCCTCCAACCCACGAGGGTTGGAGAAATCTGCCAAGTCAAATTGACCAAGCAATTGAGGATCCACGTTGTCAGAAAAATAGGCATAGACCTCGCCTTGCGCATTGATCGAGAGACTGTTGGCATCATCCGGGATAGTGATCCCGGGTTGCACTTGAAACCCGTCCGACGTGACGATCAAACCCTCCCCAGTTCGTTTTAGGCCGCCGTCCCTAGTGTAGCCTGTGGCGCCCGACGGCAACGCGATCTCTAGGAACCCATTACCTTCAATCGCAATGTCCAAATCGCCACCTGTCTCGGAGAGGCTGCCTTGGGCCATCATCACAGACACCGAAGAAGTCCGAACGCCAAGGCCCAGCTGAATACCGGTTGGCACGACAGTGCCGTCGGCTGCATTGATTGTCCCGGCGCGCGTCGCCTGTTGGTAATGCAGGTCGGCAAACTCCGCAGCACGCGGATTGTAGGCCGTTGTATTCATGTTCGCGATATTGTTGGAAATCACTTCGACCCGCATTTGCTGGGCAGACATTCCGGTGGCCGCGATGTTTAAAGCGCGCATACTCAGACCCCTTTCATGGTGTCATGAACGTCCGCCAACGGTGCTTAACAGCGACCGAAGGCGTTTGTCCTCATTTTCAAGGAACCCCTGACCCATCTCATAGGCATGCTGAACCTCTATCATCCGAGAAATCTGGGTGATGGCGTCGGTGTTGGAGCCTTCAAGATGGCCCTGCAATATCGTGCTACTTTCGGTGGGCTCAACACCTGCGTCAGCCGTGAATTTTACGCCCGATTGGTGGGTCAGATCCAAGGCATCAATGGGTCGCCACAAGCCAATGACCGTAAGGGGCTGACCATCTGCACTTAGCGTTCCATCTTGAGCAAGTGAAATATCTTGCGCACTTGGTGGAACAAATATCCGGGCCCCACCACCATCCAAAAGAAAGTCGCCATCAGGGGTGACCAACTCACCGTCAGAGTTGGGCATGAAATGTCCAGCGCGGGTCAGTGCCTCACCAGCTGGTGTCTCAACCAAGAAAAATCCGTCGCCTTCAACTGCAAAATCAAAGGTCCCGCCGGTCGCACTTATCGCGCCTTGGGATTGGTTCAGACTGCGTCCGTTGGCCATCGCCATAGAGAGGTCACCAACAGCACCGTCAAGGTCGGTCACATATTCGCTAAAGATGACCCCTTCGGACCGGAACCCGGTGGTCGACATATTGGCAATATTGTTGGCGACGGTCTGCATTTCCCGCATCAATCCGGTTTGACGCGTCAGCGTTGTATAGATTGAATTTTCCATTACATCAGCCCGATCAATGGGATCAATCGATTGGAAAAAAATGACGTCAGGCTTTCGGTCATATAGCCCATCGTGACCCAGAAAACGCCCAACATCGCGGCCAGTTTCGGAACGAAGGTTAAGGTCATTTCCTGAACAGACGTTAGCGCCTGAAAAAGGCCGACTAGGATGCCAGTCACAAGGGCGACCAGTAAAATAGGCGTCGACATCATAACCGAGATCCAAAGACCTTGCCGCAATGTATCATAAAAGACGAATTCATCCATCAGATCGGCATCCTCAAAATTTCCTGATAGGCCTCGACGACCTTGTCGCGAACCGTCACCGCCGTCTCGATCGCCAGCTCGGTTTGTGCCAACGCAGTGACCAATGAATGCGGATCTGCGCCAGTCGTCATAGCCGCACGCGCCGTGTCTTCACCGGCTTGAACGGTTTGCGCAAAGTTATCGACAGCAGTGGCAAAGGCGTTATCGCCCCCCGACGCCTCGATCGCACCAGTGCTGGCAGGCCGAGCAGCCTGTTGCGCGGCCGCATAACTTAAAGATGCGAGTGAATTTCTAAGATCCATTAATGCAGCCTTTCCTAGCGGCGCAGAAGGTCCAAAAGGGAGGAGGACATTTGTCGAACTTGGTCAAAAACCTTGAGATTGGCCTCGTAACTGCGTTGCGCCTCACGTGCGTCGGCAAGCTCAATCACCAGCTCAACATTTGATCCATCATAATGACCTGTCTCATCAGCTAATGGATGACCGGGGTCATGAATGCTTTGCAACACTGTCTGATCAAACTGTAGCGGACCCAACTGAACAGTCCCGCTCGCATCGCTGGCACCAAAACCGGCCTCAAAACTAGGGACCTTTCTATGGTAGCCAGGCGTGTCGGCATTCGCGATGTTTTCTGAGACATAGCGTAGGCGCGCTGACTGACTGCTCATGCCGCTGGCTGAAATTGACAATGCATCACTGAAATCTGACATGCGTGCGCCCCCTATCGACCGCGACCGACGCTGGTGCGAAGAACGGTCAGCGCCGATTGATAAACTGTCACGGATCGTGTGTGGTCACGCTGCGCCTCGACCGAGCGGACCATTTCTTGCTCAAGCGAAACTGTATTGCCATTGGGCGATGCCTCACCGCCAACATCCATTGTGACAGTCGAAGTGATTGGCGAAACATCCTGGATATGCCCTGGGCGCGTGGCGCGCATGCCCGCGTTTCTTGCGCTCGCCCCTCGATAGGCCTCATCAAAACTTGAGACATCTTGAGCGCGATATCCAGGCGTATCAGAATTGGCGATGTTACTCGCGACGACAGCCTGACGAGACGCAGCGTGGCGCGCCCGTCCTTCGGCTAGATTTAAGATCTCAACATTTTCGAACACCGGGGCTTCTCCCTCGATTGGCTTACACCAAGGCTTAACTGTGATTCCTTTAGAAACAGTAAGTGCAGACCACAGAATGAGGAGAATCGCATGATCGACCGGGTGTTTGGGCCGTTATCGGCCGAGATACGTAAGGTGAAGACCTGCCATTCCATCGGGCGGATCACTGGTCTTCGATCCAGTGGCATTGAAGTGTCCGGGCTTAGTCGCGTCGCCGCATTGGGCGATCTTTTATATCTTGAAACTGGGCTTTTAGCCGAGGTTGTTCAACTGACGCCCAAGGGTTGCCTTGCCCTACCCGAGGGGGGAGGCGATGGCCTAAAGATTGGAATGTCTGCGGCCCATCACGGACCGCGCGATCTTTCGCCGGGACGCCACTGGATCGGCCGCGTGATCGATCCCAACGGTGTCCCCTTGGATGGGCGACCGCTGTTTCCCGGACCCAACACTGTCGCTATCCGCGCAGCCCCACCCCAAGCTACAAATCGCGAAAGCCTTGGCACACGTCTAACGACGGGCTTGACCGCCTTTGACACCATGCTTCCACTTGTTCAGGGACAGCGCATTGGATTATTCGCAGGGTCTGGTGTTGGTAAATCAACGCTGCTTTCGCAACTGGCGACGGGCGTCGAGGCTGATGTAATTGTCATAGGTCTGGTTGGTGAGCGTGGACGAGAAGTCCGCGAATTTATTGATGTGACGTTAGGTCCAGAGGGTCTGAAACGCGCCGTAGTTGTTGCAGCAACGTCTGACCGTTCGGCTTTAACGCGCCGCCGGGCAGCCCATACCACGATGGCGATTGCTGAGTATTTCTCAGCACAAGGTGCGCACGTCCTGATGCTGATGGACTCTGTGACGCGCTTTGCCGAGGCGCACCGTGAAGTGGCCGTTGCCTCCGGCGAGGAAGCCGGCTTGCGGGGCTACCCAGCCAGTCTAACCCAAGAGATTATGTCGCTATGTGAACGCGCAGGCCCTGGGCTGCCAGGGTTTGGACAAATCACAGCGATCTTTTCAGTCTTGGTGGCAGGATCAAATATGGAGGAGCCGATTGCCGATATCTTGCGTGGTGTTTTGGATGGGCATGTCGTGCTTGATCGAAAAATCGCTGAGCGAGGACGATACCCTGCAATCGATATCTTACGGTCTGTCTCGAGGTCATTACCTAAGGCCGCCACCGAGCCCGAGAATGCCTTGATTGCCCAAGTCCGAAAATATCTTGGCGCCTACGACCGTGCGGAATTAATGATCCGCGCGGGCCTTTATGAGCCGGGATCTGATCCAGTGACGGATCGAGCAGTTCTGATCTGGCCACTTCTGGACGCGTTTTTGGCTGAGACGGGTGAGCGCAAGATTGTCCGCAGCTTTGAAAAGCTATCCCAAATCATCGACCACGTGCAAATTGGACTAACAGCCGAGAAAGCATAGTGTTTCTTGAAAAAATTACATCTTCGATACGCAAGGCCGGTTTATCTTCTTGCGGCTTTCAGAAGGGTCAATGCAATCGAAGCGGATGATTGTGATGCCTGATTTTGGTTGATCTGGTCGCGTAATAAATAGGTTTTTACCAAGTTATCAATATTTTCCTCAATCTGAAAGTAGGCGGGATCAGACGTTCCGAAAACGGCGACACTTTTGTTTTTAAGAGTTTGCTGCTGCGTATCGACATCTAGCAACCCAAAGCTTTCAGGCAGACCGAACGCCGTTTCGAATACTGTCTTCAACGGAGTATTTCCCATAACAGAGTACCAGAAACCATTTTCACTTGAGGCGCCTTCGGAAACTATCGATAGTTCACGTGTCGCGTTCAAGGCTAGGCGCAGACCCTCGTCTTGTTCACCAACTGCGCGTTCAAATTCCAGCTCAGTGAACCGTGCGGCTATGTCATCTGCAAAGGCCGATCCTAATGCTGCCGGCGATGCTTCGGGATCGTTGAACTGGAAGGCTTCGGCCAGTTCGATATAGCGGCTATCTGATAAGCGATTGGCAAGCGCAGAGGAGTCTTCCGGCCCCTCTTCAATCACTGTCTTGATCAGATGCCGACTTTGAATATCGTCCTCAAGGCCAAATGCGGCTAATGCGACACTTAATAATCGATAGTCATCAACCAACTGTTCAGCGGACGTAATCGAACCGATTGTCTCTTTGAAATATTGGGTGTCCCGCTCAATCTGCGCAGATTGAGCGAACGATGCCTGTTGTACAGGCAACGTTCTGTTCAGGAATTGCCAACCCACATAGCCACCCAGTGGAATGACGGGCGTATAGCTCATCTCGAGCTGGCTGCAAAAAGTCGTTCTTCGCGAGGAAGTAATGTTCTCAGGGCCTTGAGGGCCTGATAAATTTGGTCATTCACTATGTGATCAGTTGCAATCGCCAATTGCGCGCGGCTATCCGCATCAGTGAAAACTTGACTCAATTGCTCCATTCCACGCAAAATCTGTAGACGCGCATCGCCCGTCTCAGAGTCGCCCGAAAGGACCAGTTGGGCGATGTAGCACACCCTACGAACCGGCGTGTTCACCTCTTCAGGCCGGATTGCATCTCGTAATCGAAGGATATTGGCGTTTGGCGTCATTATACTCAGCCTAGACCGGCGATCCCCATTTTCGATAACGGCGCCGTTGATCAAGACCCGTTCTTTGGGGCTAAGCTTGAGGACAAGGCCACTCATGCTGCTGCACCTTGGCCGCGCAAACCGCGCATGATTGAGAGGTTTATCTCGATCAAGGGCTCGAGCGAGGCCTCTTTTGACAAGACCTTTCGGCTGTGAAGGCGCGTGAACTCAGACAGATAGAAAATCTTTGCGCGCAAACTCTCTGGCAAAGCGTTGCTGACGCCCGCGACGTCAGTAGCCAAAAAAGTCCAAAGTTGTCGGTTTTCATGAAGTGCTGCCGCGCGGGTGGCGAAGCTGGCTGTCGCAGATGTCTGCGCGGATTGAAGACGCGCGGTGATGCGTTCGAAAGCTGCATATTCGACGCCGCGATGGGTCATGACGGGCGATCTGGCATCTGAATAGGCAGACCGTGCAAGGTATGAGGCATTCACGAGGAATATCCTTCCGGGATTCAGGGGGCTGAAAAAATCATGGGTGCAGAAATACGTTCCGTGACGATGACCGCCACGGAACGTTCAGACGCTTACTGGAACAGCGACAAGAGGTTCTCAGGCTGTGAATTGGCGATCGACAAAGACTGTGTCGCCAACTGCTGCTGCACCTGCAAGGCCTGTAGCCGAGCGGACGCTTCCTCCATGTCAGCATCCACCAGCGATCCGATGCCTGTCTTTAGAGAGTCCGTTAGCTTGCTAACAAAATCACTCTGCACATCGATTCGGCGTTCCGAAGAACCAAATTCAGCCGCCGCATCAATCGATGTTCCAATAAGGCCCTCGATTGCAGCCAGTGCCGCTTGGGCGCCCCGCTCGCTCGAGACATCGATATCAGCCAAAAGCTCAAGCCCGCCGCCGATGGTACCCCCATCTTTGACAGTATTGGTGATCGCCAGAGGGGTAGATCCACCGTTGTCGACACGCAAAGTCCACTCACCTGCAATTTTCTCAACCTTGGTAGAGACGTCAGACAAGTTTTCTTGCATGTCGATCCGAGATTTCAAACCCGCTGCAACATCTTGCTGGGTGTCACCATCCTTAGCGGTGTAATGGACCTTGGTACCGCCCAGATCCATCTCATAGCTTCTGTTAGCATCAACTGAACCAGCGTTGGAAAATACAATGTCCTCGGCTCGGGCATCGACGGTCGCGCCAGCGCCAATATTTCCGGGAGTGTCGGTAGTTGAAGACTCAATGACAGTGCTTTCAAACGCTTTAGTCGACGAAATTTGGATGCCGGACGAATTCGTCGCCGTGATCCCGTCAATCTCTGCTTCGTTTACTGCCGAGACCAACCCGTTCGTGATGCCAGCAGCATCAAGCTTTCCTGCTCCCGATCCTGTGTTGATTGTGAACGACTGGCCATCGACCTTGATCGTATAATCGGCATTGTCAGCAATAGTCCCGGAAATCGCCATCGTGTGGTCGTTTGCGGTATCTGCTGCTGTGGCCGTTGCCGTCATCTGCGATGACACTGCAGCGCCTGCACCAACAGTTGACACGCTTGTTGTCAAATCTTGCCGCTTAACATCGATATGGCTGGCTGAGACTGTTCCATCCGAAGACCGATCAAGCGAAGACAAAACACTGACGTCTTCCGTTCCCTTCAGCATGTTCAGACCGTTGAACTGCGCCGAACCAACCACCGAATTGATCTGGTCCCGCAGTGCGGAAATATCTGTCTGCAACTTGTCGCGGTCGACGTTTTCTTCCTGCGACGCCACAACCTTACCTTTGATCTCTGTCAGAAGGTCGGTAATTGTTTCTGTAGATTGGCGCGCCACTGCAATCGTGGATTCCCCAAGTGATAGGCTTTCTGAGATGGCCTGAAAGCCGCTCACATCTGATTCCATGACTTTGGAAATCGCCCAGATTGCTGAGTTATCCTTTGCACTGGAGACCGATTTACCGGTTGAGATCTCGTTTTGAGTTTGACCCAAGTCGCCATTGATTTTTTGCAACGTTTGCAAAGCAACCATCGCGCTGCTGTTTGTCAGAATACTAGACATGAAATGTCCTTCATAAGGTTTGACGCTGATTTCGCGCCGTGTCAGTCAAGCCCACTTGGAGCCATTGAAACGCCTTCTGACGAATGCACCCAGCCTTCGAGCCGGGAAACGCCACCGATCTGGTGCGCTGTCTTTGTGGCAGAAAAAGTTCTAACAACGCACTAAGGCGAAGCGCCATATTCAGACGATTTTAGGTAAGGTTGCGACACTAGGATCGACGTTCAAAGCTGCGTTTTTGATGGCCAATCATGTTCTGGCCGCCATCGGGCTGATAGGCTGAAAATGTTCCACCACCGGCCCGACGATTTAGCATTTCACGTGCGCTGGCCACGCCTCGGAGGCACGCGCGCAAGACCCGCTCATTGCGGGCAGCAGCCTGTTGTAATGCGCTGATTGCAGGTGTATCGATATCTGAAATCGGCAGATCCGTTAGGGCCTTGCGAACGCTTTCTAATACAGATGAAGAGTCGGTCAGACGGCTCATGTCACCCGATTTTAGTTTAACATATTCGGTGTCCAGAACGTCCTTTAGTTTGCCGAGGGGGCCAGAATTACTCATCTGGAATTCCCTCACGTTGGCGCATCGATTGGAAGATCTGTTCGGCCAAACCGATGCCACCATTTTCGGCCAAGGTCCGGGCATGCTCGGTGCGCAACATCGAGCTGAATTGTTCCTCTCCGATGCCACCACCGAAAATCCCTCGCGATTCGCCAAAATTCGCTTGCTTCAACATTTCGGCCAGAAACACGGCTTCAAGCTCCTGCGCGGCCGCGCGCAGCTCTGCGTTCGGATCAACTCGCGGCGCTGCGCCCCTTATAGAGATCGGATCAATGCTCATATTAGGTTGCTTTCAATTCTAAGTAATTGATCCGATCATCCAGCATCCGGGTAAAGAATTGGTAAGCTTCATACGTCAGGTATTGCAAAACCACGGCAGAAGTCTGGGCTAGAAACTATGCAAGCACTCCAAATTTTCACATTGCAGCCTGCGGCTGATGACAGTCGCAGTCTTGCGTCGTCAAAAACCGAAGCAAGCACGCCGAACGCTGACGAATTCGCGGCAATTATGGCCGTTGAGGATACCGTCACAAAGGCCGAGATCGAACTCTCAACAGACGGCGCAGAAAGCTTGCTCGCGCTGACTGAGGTCCAAATCAAGATCCCCAAATCGATACCCTGGAAGTTAACCAACGCCGATAGCGCGTCAGTGCTGGGCGAAACTCTGCCCAATTCTGAGACGGCAAAGCATGTTGTCGAGGACACTAAGGTCGAAATGGATCCCGGTTCCAAAACACAAGGCCGCCTGCAGGATCCGGTTCATCCTCAACTGAACGAGAAGATCCAACAGATTGGACAAGAAGGCACTATCGTAGACCAAATACAAACAACCAAAATCCTGCAAGGTGGTGAGCAACGCCGGGGCGTTGAGTGGTCTGACACAAAAACAACG